>DATCEJ010000373.1:0-6538 GCA_036510135.1 Roseiarcus sp.
GCTCGGCGAGCGTTTGACGGCCATCGGGGCTTTCGGTTGCGTGTTGATCCTCGCCGGCGCGGTGGTGGTGGAGATCGGGCCGCTGTTCGGGCGAAAGATGGTCAGCGGAGCCACGTGACGAAAGCAGGAAAGCTTTCCATACCCGAGGCCCGGCGAATCGCTCTTGCCGCCCAGGGCTTTGGCGGGCCGCGTCCCGAGAAAGTCACGGCCGCCCGATGGCTGAAAACGGTCGACCGGCTATGCCTTCACCAGATCGACAGCGTCAATGTCCTGGTCCGCGCCCATTACTTGCCCGCCTTCTCCCGGCTCGGACCCTATGACCGTTCGCTGATCGAAACGGCCGCCTGGGGAAGCCCGAAGAAGCGAAGGCTGTTCGAATATTGGGCCCATGAGGCCTCGCTCCTGCCATTGTCGTTGCATCCCCTGCTGCGCTGGCGGATGGCCCGCGCCGATCGCGGGGAGGCGGGCTGGAAGGGCCTGCGGGCGTTTGCCGGCGAGCGCCGGGCCGAGGCGGAAGCGTTCCTCGACCGCATTCGCGACGAGGGTCCCCGCGCGGCCTCAGACCTTGAGGAAAAGCGCGGCCAATCAGGTTGGTGGGAGTGGAGCGACACAAAACGGGCGCTCGAGTGGCTGTTCTGGGCGGGACACATCACGACCGCAACTCGGCGCGGCAGCTTCGAGCGGGTCTACGACCTGACCGAGCGCGTCATTCCGGCCGAGATCCTGGCGCTGCCGACTCCGGACGAGAAGGATGCCCAGCGCGCGCTGATCGACCGTGCCGCACAGGCGCTCGGCGTCGCCACGGGGCAGGACCTGCGCGACTATTTTCGTCTCGGCCCGAATGAGGCGCGACAGGCGATCGAGTCGCTTGTCGAGGCAGGCGTTCTCGAGCCGGTCGAGGTTCCGGGCTGGGCGCCGCTCGCCTATCTTCACCGTGACGCGCGCAGGCCGCGCCGCATCTTCGCGCGGGCGCTGCTGGCGCCGTTCGATCCGCTCGTCTGGGAGCGTTCCCGCACGCTGAGGCTCTTCGACTTCCACTACCGGATCGAGATTTACACGCCGGCGGACAAGCGCCAGCACGGCTATTACGTCCTTCCCTTCCTGCTCGGTGATTTGCTCGTGGCCCGGCTCGACCTGAAGGCCGACCGTCAGGCGGGGCGGTTGCTTGTTCATGCCGTGCATCTCGAGCCGCACGCGCCTTCGGACGCCATGGACGCGATCTCCGAGGAGCTTGTCGCGATGGCGGGATGGCTTGGTCTCGGCGAAATCGTCATGCCGTCGAAACCGGTCCGGCGATTGAGCGACTGAGGAAACGCTGACACGGGCGGCTTTCCGAGCTATAAGCCCGCCGCCGCAGCCTGAATCATCGTGGTCGGGCTTCTCCCGGCCATTCGTGTTTCAGCCGCTTACGCTCTTCTTGGGTCCGGCGAGCCGGGGCGAGTGAGCCGCGGGATCAAGTCCGGCCCTAACAGGTTTGGACGGATCAGATTCCTCGTCGCAAAGGTTTGTCATGTCCGGCTCCGCCCTCACTAGCGCAGCGCTCGATGAGCGCCGGCGGCGGATCCTGTTTCGCGCCTGGCGCCGCGGCGTGCTCGAGATGGATCTGGTCATGGGCCGCTTCGCCGATGCGCATTTGCCGACGATGAACGAAGCCGAACTTGCTGAGTTCGAGCGTCTCCTCGATGTCCCCGACCCGCAGGCGCTCGCCTGGATCATCGGCGGTGAACACCCCCCGCGGGAATTCGACACCCCGCTCTTCGCCCGCCTGCGCGGATCACGATGAAAACCGCCAACGCCCGCCGACCCGAGTCCGCGAGCCTCGTCGCTCCCGCCATTCGCCGCCTTGAAGAGGGCGGCGCCGTCACGCTGGCCCGTGCGCCAGAGGGCTATGACGCGTTCGTCGTCGCCGAACTGACGCACGCGCTGGCCAAGGACGGCGAGCAGCGCGCCGTGACCCTCACCTTCGTCGCGCGGGACAGTTTGCGCGCCCAAGCCTTCATCGACGCCCTGAGCTTCGCCGCGCCCGAGATCGAGGCGCTGTATCTCCCATCGTGGGATTGCCAGCCCTACGATCGGGTCTCGCCCAACGCCGCTGTATCGGCGGAGCGGATGACCGTGCTCGCGCGGCTAGCCAAGACCCGCGGCGCCATGGAGCGGCCGCGCATTCTTGTTGCCTCAGTCAACGCGTTGACGCAACGCGTCCCGCCGCTCGCCTATCTCAAGTCCGCCGCATTCTCCGCCGCCCCGGGCAACAGCGTGCGGATGGAGGATCTCACGCACTGGCTCGAGTCGAACGGCTACGCGCGCGCCAGCACGGTGCGTGACGTTGGCGATTACGCCTCGCGCGGCGGCATTCTCGACCTCTATCCGCCGGGCGCTGCAGCGCCGATCCGGCTCGATTTCTTTGGCGATACGCTCGAGTCGATCCGCGCCTTCGATCCGGAGACGCAGCGCTCGACCACGCAATTGCGCTCGCTCGATCTTGTGCCGATGAGCGAGGCGCGTCTGACGACTGAGTCAATCAAGCGCTTCCGCCAAGGCTACGCGGCCGAGTTCGGGGCTCCTGCTCCGAACGACGATCTTTACGCCGCCGTCAGCGAAGGACGCCGCGCCATTGGCGTCGAACATTGGCTGCCGCTCATTTACGATAGGCTCGACACGATTTTTGACTATGTCGGTAATGCGCCGTTCGTGCTCGACGGTCGCGCCGACGACGCGGCCCACGAGCGTATTGCGCTCATCACCGACAATTATGCCGCACGCCGCGCGGCATACGCGGAAGATCCCGGTAAGGCGGACTATAAGCCGCTGCCGCCAACGCGGCTTTATCTGAGCGAAGGCGAGTGGAAGGAGCGGCTGGGCGGCCAGCCGGTGGCGCGGCTCACGCCATTCGAGGCGCAGCCCGGCGACAGCGACGCCGTCGATTGCGGCGGACGGGTGGGACGCAATTTTGCCCCCGAGCGACAGAACGAGAGCGCCAATGTGTTCGACGCCGCCGTCACGCATGTGCGGGCGCTGCGCGAGCGGGGCTTGAACGTGATCGTCGCCGGCTGGAGCGACGGTTCGCGGGAGCGGTTGAGTCACGTACTGGCCGAGCATGGCCTCAAACCACTCGAGTTCGTATCGTCCTATCATCAAGCGACGACAGCGCGCGCTGGCGCGTTACCGCTTGCTGTCATCGGGCTCGAACAGGGGTTCGAAGGGCCGGATTTTGCCATCGTCGGCGAGCAGGACATTCTCGGCGATCGTCTCGTACGGCATTCGAAGCGCAGGCGGCGCGCGCAGGACGTTCTCGCCGAAGCGAGCGCGCTCACCGCCGGCGATCTTGTCGTTCATATCGACCATGGCGTCGGGCGTTTCGTCGGACTGAAGACGATCGAGGCGGCGGGCGCGCCGCATGACTGTCTCGAGATCCACTATGCCGGCGGCGATCGGCTGTTCCTGCCGGTCGAGAATCTCGAACTTCTGTCTCGCTACGGTTCGGAGACGGGCGACCTCGACAAGCTTGGCGGCGCCGGATGGCAGTCGCGCAAGGCGCGGTTGAAGAAGCGCGTGCGCGAGATGGCGGGCGAGCTCATCCGCGTGGCGGCGCAGCGCATGACGCTGACGGCGCCCCGTCTCACTGCCCCAGAAGGCCTGTACGACGAATTCTGCGCCCGCTTTCCTTATGACGAAACGCCGGACCAGGCGGGCGCCATTGAGGCGACGCTCGACGACCTGGCGGCCGGCCGGCCGATGGACCGGCTGGTGTGCGGCGACGTCGGCTTCGGCAAGACTGAGGTCGCGCTGCGCGCCGCCTTCGCCACGGCGATCAATGGCAAGCAGACGGCGATCATCGCCCCGACGACCCTGCTTGCTCGCCAGCACACCCAGAACTTCCGCCAGCGCTTCGCCGGCCTGCCGGTCAACGTTGGCCAGCTTTCGCGCATGGTCGGCGCGGCTGAAAGCCGCGAGGTGAAGAAAGGCCTTGCCGAGGGCGGGATCGACATCGTCGTTGGCACCCACGCGGTCCTGGGCAAGACCGTGAGCTTTAAGGATCTCGGACTCGTCGTCGTCGACGAGGAGCAGCATTTCGGCGTTGGGCACAAGGAGCGACTGAAGGAGCTACGCTCGGAAGTGCATGTGCTGACGCTTTCCGCCACCCCGATTCCGCGCACCCTGCAACTGGCGATGACCGGCGTGCGCGAGATGTCAATCATCGCGACGCCGCCGATTGATCGGTTGGCGGTGCGGACCTTCGTTTCGCCCTTCGACACGCTGATCATTCGCGAGGCGCTGCTGCGCGAGCGCTATCGCGGCGGACAATCCTTCTACGTCTGCCCACGCATCGAGGACCTCGACGAGGCGGCGGCGTTCCTGCGTCAGAATGCGCCCGAGTGCAAATTCGTCATGGCGCACGGCCAGCTGGCGCCACGCGAGCTCGAGGATAAGGTCGGCGCGTTCTACGACGGCAAGTACGACATCCTGTTGTCGACGGCGATTGTCGAATCCGGGCTCGATATTCCGCGCGCCAACACGATGATCGTGCATCGCGCCGACATGTTCGGGCTCGCGCAGCTTTACCAATTGCGTGGCCGTGTCGGCCGGTCGAAGATTCGCGCCTATGCCTATTTCACCACCCCGGCCAAGGCCAAGATAACGCCGCAGGCGGAGAAGCGGCTCCAAGTGCTGCAATCGCTCGATACGCTCGGCGCTGGCTTTCAGCTCGCGAGTCACGACCTCGACCTGCGCGGCGCTGGCAACCTTCTGGGCGAGGAGCAGTCCGGCCACATCAAGGAGGTTGGCTACGAACTCTACCAGCAGATGGTGCGCGAGGCGGTTGAGCGCATTAAGTCGGGCGAGGATGCTCCGGCCGAGGACATGTGGTCGCCGACCATCCAGCTTGGCGCGCCGGTGACGATCCCCGAATCCTATATCTCCGATCTGCCGACCCGGCTCGCTCTCTACCGTCGTCTGTCAGCGCTTGAGGACGAGGCGGAGATCGACGCGATGGGGGCCGAAATCGTCGATCGTTTCGGTTCGACCCCTCCCGAGGTTGGCCTGCTCATGAACCTGGTGCAGATCAAGGCTTTGTGCCGGCGCGCCAATGTCGAGAAGCTCGAGGCTGGGCCGAGGGGCCTGACGCTCGCCTTCCGGAAGAATTCCTTCGCCAACCCCACGGCGCTGGTAAAGTGGGTCTCCACCAACCCGCTCGCCCGCGTCCGCCCTGACATGCGCATCGTTGTCACAGACGATTTCGAGAAGCTCGATGACCGGCTCGACGGGACACTGAAGGTGATGCGGGAGATTGCGAACATCGCGGTCGGAAAGAAGGGATAGTGGTAAAAATCAAACGCTTAGTACCTGCCGGCTCTATAATCTGCTGCAGCGAACAGGGCGCTAATCGCATGCGCCTCCCCAATAGGAACTTCTGCTGGCTATAGGCGCAGCATGTACGTCGAGAAGGTACAGCCATGATGATACACGTTTTCAGAGGTAACGACCGCGTCTTCGCCTGCACTAAAGAGAGCAGCGAGAACAACTTGCCGAGGCAATTTGAACCATGGACAGCGTTCAAATCATTGGAATTGAATAGAGGACAAGCCCAGCCTGGCCTCAATGTCGACGAATGCTTGGATGACATTGAAAAATATGGCGTGCATTTGACGAAGACTCATGTCCGCATCACCGAGCAGGTGTTGAGCTGACGCGCACTACGGACTGAGGGAAGCGTGTCAAAGCAGCCAGTTCTGCAGTTGACCTGCCGGGTACCAAACGTTTGATTTTCACCAGTAGGATGCTCCTCTCCCGTTGCGAGAGGGGTCGGGGGTGAGGGCCTCGCCTCCGGCACGGCAAGGAGAGGTGTTAGGGTGACGGGGCGAGCACGTGCGTTGGCCTAATCTATGGCGACAACCGACTTGTGCGGATGACGTCGATCGCCGCGTCGGTTGCTGCGTCGAACATAGTTGATTGTCGCGTCCGGTTTTTCATGCTTCACCTTGAGCGCCGCGATCAGCGCATCCTCCGCCGAAACGGTCACGCTTCGGCGCTCGCCTGCGATGTTTATTCCAACAGTGAATTCGAGCGTCATGCGCCGGTCTCCTCAAAGGGCAGTCTTGAAACCATACCGCCATCTGCTGGTGGCCATCGCGCGGATTCTTGCCCGCCGGGGTTCCCTCGTGGCAAAGCCGGTTGGCCCCGAAGAGGCCGGTTCCTCGAGGGTAGGGACTCCCTTCTTCCGATGAGAGAGGCGAGCCCAGTCGTGGTGACGCACGATTTCGACGGGCTCAAGAACCGGCTTGAGGGGACGCAGGTCGTCATGCGCCAGATCGCGAAGATTTCTTCGCCGCTTTGTTCGCGTCTCGGAGGGCCTTTCGTCGACGCATCCATTCTGTCCTCACTTTATTCCCGGCATCGCATGCTTCCGAGAAAGACCTGGTCAAAGTCACTCCAGTGAAAGGATCGAAATACGTTGCGTCGTGCATAGTGAAACGTTCACCTATGCCGCAGCGGTAACAGTGGGCGAAAAACCACCCTAGATCGCTGCCTCTCGCGAATG
>DATCEJ010000374.1:0-2152 GCA_036510135.1 Roseiarcus sp.
GATCGTAATTATTGTCTACTTGTGTTTTTGCCGTCCTGCGTCATTGCCTTCAAAAACATATGCCGCTCCCGTCCTTCCTCCGGCCCCGCTTTGTGCGGCGAATCGAGCGCCATCACGGGACTACTGTCGCTGCGGTGCGACGGCCAATGCGGCACGTCGGGCCCGTTGGGATCGCCGTTCCTGACAAAGTTGACCCAGTAGCTCGACGCGAGTTTCGCCAGCTCACGATCGGCGTCTTCGAGCAGCCACGGGAATGCGTGGAGATTGTCGAACACATAGAGAAGCTCGCCCGCATGGAAGGCGCCGGCATCGCGACTGTCGCGTTCGCCAAACCAGCCCTGCGGCGTGAGAGGCGCGCGGTCGAAACGAAAGCGGAAAATCTCGGCGCGGCCGCTTTGCTTCTGCGCCTCGATCCAGGCCCAGGTGGGATGGATGATGACGAGGTCGCCGCCAAGCGCACGCGCCGAGGCGGCAGCAATGTCCGGCGATCCGCCCGGATAGTGCCGCAGCAGCTCTTCCGTCCGCTCGCCAAAGATCGCGCGCGCCAGATCGACGTAAGGGCGCTTCGCGTCGTCGCCCTGATGCAGGGTGAAATTGAACCCTTCGTCCTTGTTCCAGCCGGCCATCAGCGGCACGTCGCTGTGCTCGCCAGCAGCGAAGATCTCGGCGGGCGAGCGTGGCAGAAACCATCCATCGATGATCGGGCGGAAGCCAAGCCCTGGCGCCGCGGCGAGAATGGCGCCAGCAGGGATGGCGCGCATTTCGGCCAGCGAATGCGCGCCAACCTTGCGCATGAAGTCGAGGCCAGCGGCCTCGGCCTCCTCGAGCGACGCGGGTGCGCGGCTCGGAGACGCGAACATCGCTCCGCTCTCGCCGATGACGCGCGCGAAAAGCCCCTTGGCGAGCGGCGACGCCATGAGCGCGCTCGTTGCATGCGAACCGGCGGATTCGCCGGCGATCGTGACCTTGTCGGGATCGCCGCCGAAAGCGGCGATGTTGCGCTTGACCCATTGCAGCGCGGCGACAAGGTCGAGAAAGCCGTAGGCCCCGGATGCGTGATGGTCCGATTCGGCGGTGAGTTCGGGATGGGCGAGGAAGCCCAGCGCATTGAGCCGGTGGTTCACAGTCACGACGACAAGGCCGCGCGCGGCAAGACGCGCGCCGTCGTAGCGCGCTTCGGCGCCTGAACCGACGACAAAGCCGCCGCCATGAATCCAGACCATGACCGGCAGGCGCGCTTCTGTCCCCGGAGCGGCCGGCGTCCAGACGTTGAGATGAAGACAATCCTCGGACGTTGCGGCTCCGCTGAGATCAATGTCGTCCCACACGACACCCTGCACCGAATGCGCGCCGAACTCATGTGTCGGCCGCACGCCAGTCCAGGCCGCAACCGTCTCAGGCTGGCGCCAGCGCAAGGGGCCGATTGGCGGTGCGGCGTATGGAAGGCCCTTGTAAACGCGAACCCCGCTTGCATCCGGCTCGGGGACCGCGAGCGCGCCGCTCTCGATTGGGAGATTTTTCTCCATCAAACTCGCCATCCAGCGCTCGTTTCGACCGGTAGCGCCGCCTTGCGTCGCATCGGCATTTCATCGAGCCCCGCGAAGCGCGCCCGCGAACCGAGCGCCTCCTCGATGCGCAGGGCCTCGTTCCATTTCGCCATCCGTTCGGAGCGCGCGAACGAACCGACCTTGAGCTGCCCGGCGCCCCAGCCGATCGCGAGATGGACAATCGAAACGTCCTCCGTCTCTCCCGAACGCGCCGAGACGATCGTTCCGAAGCCCTGGCGGCGTCCCTCCTTGCAAGCGGCTTTGGCCTCGCTGACAGTGCCCGCCTGGTTCACCTTGATCAGCGCGGCGTTGACGGTTCGCCGGCGCGCCGCCTCGGCGACCAGCTTTGCGTTCGTGACGAGATAGTCATCGCCAATCACTTGGATGCGGTCGCCGATTGCGGCGGTGAAGTGCTCGAACCCTTGGTCGTCGTCCTCGGCGAACGGGTCTTCGATCGACAGGATCGGATAGCGGTCGCACCAGCCGAGCAGCATTTCGGCCAGCGCGTCGCGGTCGAGCTCGCGCTTTTCGAGGCCGAGACGATAGCGGCCGCCTTGGCCAAATTCCGATGCGGCGATGTCGAGCGAGATCGCCGCGTCCTCGCC
>DATCEJ010000375.1:0-5303 GCA_036510135.1 Roseiarcus sp.
AAACGCGTCTCGAGAAAGGCGAGAAATTGCCTTGCGTCGCGGCCGTAAGCCTCGATCGTGCGCGCCGACAGGCGGCGCTCGTGGGCGAGATGCTGAAGCCAGGCGCCGACCGCCGCTGCGAGGTCGGGCGCGGCGGCGAGAACGCGAAGTTCGGCGCGGGGAGGGGGCTTTGGCATTTGCCAGCCAGTATAGGCGCGGAAGGGATTAAGCGGCGGTTGCCGTGACGGGCGCGGCGCCGCTGGCGCTATGGGCTCAGGCGCCCTATATTGGACCGGTCAAATCGACTGGTCAAAACTATGGCGGACGTTTTGGAATATCAGGCTTCTCAAGCTAAGGCCAAATGGGCGGAGCTGTTGGACGAAGTGGAGCGTGGCCGCACCGTCCGTATCACCAGGCACGGCAAGACGATCGCCCGAGTGGTGCCGGAAGGCGAGGTGCGCGCCGCCGAGGTTGCGGAGGCAATCAAAGAAATAATGGCTCTGAGTCAGACGTTTGGCAAAGCGCCGCTTGAGGAAATATTGGCGAGCCGCCACGAGGGTCACAAATATTGAGCTTCGTAATCGATGCATCGATCGTCGCCGCTCTCGCCTTCGCGGAGGCCTCCAGCCCCAGGATAGCGGCGGCAATTGTCGAGCTTGCTACAAGCGAGGGCCTGGCGCCGAGCCTCTTCTTTTTTGAGGTGCGAAATGCGCTCGTCGTCAATGAGAAGCGAGGCCGGATCACGCCGCAAGGGTCCACTGATTTCCTCCGCCGCTTGACAAAACTGCCGATCCGGATCGCCCCATTGCCTGAGGAAGAAGTCCTCATGGCGCTGGCCCGCGAGCGAAAACTCACCGTCTACGCCGCCGCCTATTTGGCGCTCGCCAAGCGGGAAGGGTTGCCCCTGGCGACGCTCGATCGCGACCTCGAGAAGGCCGCAATCGCCGAAGGCGTCGCCCTGTTCGGGGCTTGACCCGCAGCCACCTCCGAGAGGATGCTGAGGTTGTGCAATTTGCCACGCATCCGCGGGCGGAGCCGGTCGATCCCCTCGTGGACCGGCAACCGACGGCGGCAGGAGACCGTTCGATGCGCTTCCTCGCCCTCATCGGCGCCCTCGCGATCATCGCCGCCATCGCCGGGGCGATCTATTTCTTCGGCGGCTTCTTTAATGTCGCCGAAACCGCGGACAATCCCGCGATCGTCGACTGGGCGCTGGCGAGCGTGAGGGGAGCCTCCGTCGTCGCGCACGGGACCGAAACGTCGCCGGCCAACCTGGACGACCCCGAGAAGGTCAAGGCCGGCGCTCACATCTACGCGACGATCGGATGCGTGAACTGTCACGGCGGACCGCCGGACGCCAATTGGGCCAAATGGTCCGAGGGGCTGAAGCCGGTGCCCGCCGATCTCAAGGTGATGGCGAAAGAGCGGACAGCGTCGCAACTGTTCTGGGCGATCAAGAACGGCATCAAGTTCACCGGCATGCCGAGCTTCGGCCTTGCCGGGGCGTCCGATCAGGACCTGTGGTCGATCGTCGCTTTCATCAAGAAACTGCCGAATGTGTCGGACGACGAATACAAGGCCTGGACGGCGGCGCCTTAGGGTCAAAACTCAATCAGCTGGACCGGTTTTAACTTCCAACGATCGTTCGAAACCTGGGTTATCGAAACGATCCGTTTAACCAACTCTGCCAACGTTCCTGAGTTACGGGCTATCGGTCAAGGAGCGTGTTTGCCAGTCTACCGTTTCATTGTGAGAACGATCGGCTCCTTAACTATAGCCATCCTCATGATGGGGGGCGGAGTCAACCTCATCGCACTTCTCTTCTTATTTTTCTGGGGAGCCCCAGTTGCCTTAGCGGTGCTTTTACTCGGGGTGATCGAGAGCGCGATAGGCATCTATGGAACACTTATCACATCGATTGCCAGCTTCACCCCTCTGCTTCTCCGTGGAGTGCCGTTTTCGCCGGCTTTGTCGCCAGAAGGGTTCTGGGACAAAACTGCGAGTTTGTGGTGGATTTTATGGGTGGCAACGGGGTTTTTTATAAGAAACCGCAAGCCGGGCGATCTCCCTTAATCAAGAGATCAAGCCGGAATCGCGGTAATTCGCGCCACACGCTTCAATTTCGCCCTCGCGGTCCAAGGCGTTCCCAGCCATCTGTGCATATTGAGTTTTGACATTAGCGCGCGGATTGCTTTCGCTCGAAGCGGCCGAAAGCGAACGGCTCAAACGACAATTTCTTGCAGGAAATCAGAAACCAGATTAAGCTCGCCCCATGAACAAGCCCGCGCTTCCGAATGGCTTCGGCCGTAAGCTTCCGTCCCGCCGCGCCTCTCAGCCGGCGGAAAAGGGGCGAGAAATTTTCTCTCCGCAAAAATCCGCGTAACCCATTGAAAAGTCTCGATTCGGACGAGAGAATCCAAGGAAATCCAAGGAAATCCAACCCTCAGAATCGGGGTCTTTGCACCGAAACGGCCACGAACCAAGAGAATCCAAACGGATCGATGGGTTCACCCCAAGAGGTCCTCGAGATGGGGGATAAGCGGCCCGTCGGCCGGCGGCATGGGATAGGTCCGAAGGTCCTTCGGCCGCACCCATTTCAGCGCCTGACCGTCGAGCGGCTGGACGAGGCCCTGCCAGCGGCGGCAGACGTAGAGCGGCATCAGGAGATGGAAGTCGGGATACGCGTGGCTCGCGAAGGTCAGCGGCGCGAGGCAGTCCGCTTTGACCGCAATCCCAAGCTCTTCCATGAGTTCGCGGATGAGCGCGTCCTCTGGCCCTTCGCCGTCCTCAACCTTCCCGCCGGGGAACTCCCACAGGCCCTCGAGGGCTTTGCCTCTTGGCCTTTGCGCGAGCAGCACGCGTCCGTCGGCGTCGATCAACGCCGCCGCGACGACGAGCACGAGCTTCACGAGCCGTCTCGAAGCGGAATGTCGGCGCAGCGCTCCGCCTCGTCCTGAGGAGCGATGCGGAGCATCGCGTCTCGAAGGATCCAGGGCGCGGCGCCGGAGTTGCAGGCTGGAGCGTCCTTCGAGACGCGACGCCTGAGGCGTCGCTCCTCAGCACGAGGGGGCGCCGACAAGGCGCCCTTCACGAACGATAGTCGCCGTTGATCGCGACATATTCCTTCGTGAGATCGCAGGTCCAGACCGTCGCGCGGCCCCGGCCGATGCCGAGGTCGGCGGTGATCTCGATCGAGTCGCGCTTCATATAGGCGGATGTCTCCGCTTCGTCGTACACGGGATCGCGCAAGCCTTGGTGCGCGACGCGGATCTTGCCGAAGAAAATGTCGAGCTTGTCGCGCTCGGCTTTCTCACCCGCCTTGCCGACCGCCATGACGACACGTCCCCAATTGGCGTCTTCGCCACCGCAGGCGGTCTTCACGAGCGGCGAGTTGGCGATCGAGAGCGCGATGCGCTTGGCCGCCTTGCGGGTCGCCGCGCCTTCGACCTTCACGGTAATGAACTTGCGTGCGCCCTCGCCGTCGCGCACCACCTGATGCGCGAGATTGCGCAGAAGCTTGTCGAGCGCGCGACGGAATTCGGCGGCGCGCGGATCGGCGGCGTCTTCGATTGGCGTCGCGTTGTTGGCCGCGCCCGTGGCGAACAGCATCAGCGTGTCGGAGGTCGAGGTGTCGCTGTCGACCGTGATCGCGTTGAATGAACGCTCCACTGATTTCGACAGCATGGCCTGAAGCGCGTTTGGCGCTACGGCTGCGTCTGTGAACACGTAGGCCAGCATCGTCGCCATGTCCGGTGCGATCATGCCTGCGCCCTTGGCGATGCCGCTGATCACGACTTCGCTGTTCCCGAGCTTGACGCGGGCGGTCGCGATCTTCGGATAGGTGTCGGTGGTCATGATCGCCTTGGCGGCGGGGAGGAGCGTGTCGTCGCGCGCGTCGGCGACCAGCGTGTCGATGACCCGCGTGATGCGTGTGGCGTCGAGCGGCTCGCCGATAACGCCGGTCGAGGCCATGAAGATTTCGTTTGGGGCTGCGCCGATCGCCGTGGCGGCGGCTTCGGCGACATGGGTGACGGCGGCTGCTCCGAGGCCGCCGGTGAAGGCGTTGGCGTTGCCGGAATTGACGATCAACGCGCGCGCTTTGCCGCCCTTCAGATGCTCACGGCACCAGTCGACCGGCGCCGAGGGGCACTTCGAGCGCGTGAAAACGCCCGCGACCGTCGCCGGCCGATCGAACAGCGCCATCATGACATCGGTTCGCCCCGAATAGCGCACCCCCGCCGCGACCGTTGCAAAACGAACGCCGGCGATTGGCGGCAAGGTGGGATAGGTCTTCGGCGCCAGCGGCGAGAGCGGGGCGGGAGCGGCCATGAACGTTTCCTGGGCAGAAAAAAGAGCAGGCCGGCCTGCTCTCGCGTGGGCTCAACCCAACGTCAGGGCGTCTTTGGTTTCTCGGCGCCGGCGGGTGGCGCCTTGCCTGGGTCGGCCGGAGCCTCCATCGCCGGGGGCAGCGGCTTGCCATCGGCGTCGAACAGCTCGATTTTGGCCGCGTTGTGGAGCTGAAGGATGGCGTCCTGCTCCGCCTTCTGGGAAACGTAGCGCGCGGCTTGGTCCTTGACCTGCTCGAAAGGGGGGAAGCTCTTGGTCCGCGTGCCTTCGATCTTGATGATGTGCCAGCCGAACTGCGTCTTGACCGGCTCGGAGATCTCACCTTCCTTCAGCTTGAAAGCGGCGTCAGAGAATTCCGGCACCATACGGTCTTTGGTGAACCAGCCGAGGTCGCCGCCGTTGCCGGACGGATCCTTGGAAAGCTCGGTCGCGACTTTGGCGAAATCCTCGCCGCCCTTGACCCGCGCGAGCGCCTTCTTGGCCTCGTCCTCGGTCGGCAACAGAATATGCCGCGCGTGGATTTCCTGCTGTGGCGGCTCGGCCTTGGCAGCATCGTCATAGGCCTTCCGTTCCGCTTCCTCGGTCGTCGCGGCCTTGCCGACGGAGCTGAGCAACTGCTCCATCGCCAATTTCTCGCGATAGTAGGTGAGCTTGCGCTCGAACTCGGGTGATGCGGTCAGCTTGTCGGCTTCCGCTTTCTTGGCCGCCAGCCTGAGGTCGACGAGATAGTCGAGCACATACTTCTGCCGCGCCGCGCCCTCAAGCTTCTGCGGCAGGCCGGGGCCGATATCGACCATCGCATCGGCGACGTCCTCGTCGGTAATCGGCTGGCCATCGACCTTCGCCAGCACCTTCGGGTCAGCCAGAGCTTGCCCTGCGAAACTCAAGGCTGCGCCAAGGCCGAGCGCGAACGCGGCGACAGCCGTGCGCGAGCGCCCGGAAAAGATGGTCGTCATTGGGGGGACTCCTTTGGGGCG
>DATCEJ010000376.1:0-10359 GCA_036510135.1 Roseiarcus sp.
ACGCATCCGCCACTGTCGGGGCGACCTTGATGCGCCCGCGGACGGCGTCCGGCGCGTTGCCGTTCAACAGTCCGTCACGATGGAGATCGGCGAGAACTGTATCAATGAAGCCAAGCGCGGCGTGCGCACAGCCTAGGGCCGCATCGTACAACGCCACATCGTAGCCGGCGCGCGAGACGCTGGTCGCCCAGCCTCGGCCAATCAATCCGCTGGCGATGACCGCCGCCTTGTCCGTCAAATCCGCCTCTCCGATGCGCCGCGCGCCCGCTGGTCCTCAGGACGACAGCGGCGCGCGGTAGGTTTCGAAGTTACCGCACACGCCAATGGACTGGCCGGTGATATGCTTGGCATGATCCGACGCAAGGAATACGGCAAGCGCCGCAATCTCCTCCATCTCAATCATCGTGTGCATGGAGATGTTGTGCAGCACGAAGGGCAGATACTCTTCGAGCGGCATGCCACGAGCCTTCGCCTGCTCGTCCATCACCCGGCGACCCCGCGGACCGTTGACAAGACCTGGAAGAATTGCGTTGACGCGCACATTCAGCGCCCCGAGTTCCACCGTCAGAACGTCGGTGAACCCGCGCACGGCGTATTTCGAGGTCGAGTAAGGCGCTCGCATCGGCATCCCCATGCGACCGGCCACCGAAGACATATTCACGATCGCGCCGCCGCCGGCGCTTCGAAACATCGGCACCGCCGCGCGAACCGCGTAGAACTGGCCGGTGACATTGACCGCGAGCGTGCGGTTCCATTCCTCGTCGGTGACCTCTTCGACCGGCTTCGTTGGGCCGGAGACGCCCGCATTATTCACCAGAACGTCGAGACCGCCAAAGCTTTGCTGCAACCGCGCGAACAAGGTTTCGACGTCGGCGGAGACAGCAACATCAGCGCGCAGCGCCAGCATTTCGGGCGTTTGCGCAACGCAGTTTTCGAGGGCGGCCTCGTCGATGTCACAGACGGCGACGCGAGCGCCTTCGGCCAGGAAGCGTTGCGCGATGACGCGCCCGATACCCCCGGCGCCCGCGGTGACGAGCACCCGCCTGTCGCCCAGACCGAGATCCATCCTGGTCTTCCCCCCAATGACATGTCGTCGAGCTTTGGCCGCCACAGTGCCATGGACGAAAATGCGACGTCAACAAACGCAGCTGAACGACCCGCGGTCTTTGCCGACACGTGTATTGGGCGAAGGACCAGTTGAACATCTGACCGCGCTATGAGACCTTCGCAGCGACTGGCCGCCCGCAGCGGCGGCCGAACGGGGACGGAACGGAGGGCGCGCACAATGGTCGATATCCGTTTGCTGGTCGACTGCAGGAACCATCTCGGCGAAGGCCCGCTCTGGGATGTCGAGGAGCAGCGGCTGTATTGGATCGACAGTTCCGCCGCCGAGATCTGGAGCTGCCGGGCAGACGGGAGCGACGTGAAGACTTATTTCATCCGCCGCCACATCGGCTCCATGGCGCTGCGGGCGAAAGGCGGCGCCGTGCTGGCGCTGTCCAATGGCTTCAATCTCTATGACTTCAAGACACAGAAGGTCGAGCATATCGGCGATCCCGAAGCCGATGAGCCCGAGAACCGGTTGAACGACGGCAAGGTGGACCGGCGCGGCCGGTTCCTGGCTGGTTACATGTCGTACGATCATGACCGGGAAGACGCCGCTCGCGGGCAACGTCCGGTTCGAAATTCGGCGCTGTACCGGCTCGATCCAGACCTCACGATCCATCGCCTCGAGTCCGGGATCAAATGCTCCAACGGCCCGTGCTGGAGTCCCGACAACAAGACATTTTATTTCTGCGATTCGTACGACGACGTCATGTACGCATACGACTACGATATCGAGACCGGCAGCATCGCCAATCGCCGCGTGTTCCTGTCAGCGCGGGACTACGCGGGCACTTTCGACGGCTCCACTGTGGACGCAGAGGGCTATGTCTGGAACGCCCATGTGTTTGGCGGACGCCTCATTCGCTATGCGCCGGACGGACGCATCGATCGCATGATTGAATTCCCGGTGCGAAATCTGACCAGCGTCATGTTCGGTGGCCCGAATCTTGACGTCATGTACGTCACCAGCATGGGTCGGCCGATCAAAGGCATTCCGCAGAAGGAGTCGAGCGCCGGCGGCGTGTTCGCGGTGTACGGCCTTGGCGTGAAGGGACTACCGGAGCCGCGCTTCGCCGGCTGATTGCATCGCGTCGTCGGTTCACGCTCGCCACAAGGGACCTATCATGAAAGTCGAACTGCTTGCGGACGGACTTGGTTGGCCGGAGGGCCCCGCGCCGTTGCCCGATGGACGCATCATCTTCGTCGAGACCTATCGCAGCCAGGTCTCGGTTTGGCGCCCCGGACATGCGGTCGAGCAGTTCGCCTATGTCGGCGGCGGTCCGAACGCTGTTCTGGCCGCCGCTGACGGGTACTGCTATGTCACGCAAAACGGCGGAGTCATCGGGCCATGGCGCGCCACCGATAAGCGTCCGCCGTCGATCCAGCGGATCACCCCAAGTGGCAAGGTCGAAGTTCTCGTCACGGAAGTCGCTGGGCACACGCTCCGCGCCCCAAACGATCTCGCATTCGGTCCGGACGGCCGACTCTACTTCACTGACCCCGGCGGCGCGTTCGATCCAGTGAACCGACCCGACCCCTCCCGCGTCTTCGCGCTCAATTCCGACGGGACCGGCGAATTGGTAATGGAGCTCGAACCTGTTTACTCGAACGGGATTGTCATTGAGGCTTCCGGCGATATCGTTTGGGTGGAAAGCTACACCAACGCCGTGAAGCGGCGGACCAAAGACGGTCGGATCATCGAATTGTGCGTACTGCCGGACAAGGGCAAACCGGATGGGCTAAAGATCGCAAAGAACGGCGATTTCTATATCTCAGCCCTCCTGGCTAAGGGCCTCGATGTCGTGAAGCCTGACGGGACATACGCGGGTTTCATCGCGGTCGGCCGCGCACCGACCAACTGCGCCTTCGTGGGCAGCGAGCTGTATATCACGGACGGCGGCCATCTCGGAATGTCGGCGACCCCCGAAATGGCCGGCGCCCTGTGGCGAGTTTCGCTGGACGACGTGGCTGGACTCGATCTGTTCCAGGGCCATGTCGGCGGTCGGGAGTAGACCGCTAGTCCGGGCTTTGATGCGCATCGACCAGAACGGCCATGAGCAGCGCATCCTCCGTGCCGCGGTTGACCCAAGCGTGATTCGTGCCGCGCTGGACAACGCAATCAAAGGGCTCGAGGTCGCGCTCCTCCTTGTCGAGAACAAGCGTGATCTGCCCCGATAGCAGGATGATGTAGTCAGTCGTATGCGATCGGTGCATCGCCGCATGTCGGGTCGTGTCCGGCTGAAGGTGGCCACCCTTCATCGAAGCGAACCATTCTGCGCTCGCTTCGCGCTTTTCGTCCTCCGACAAATGAGCCATGGCTGATTCCGGGGCGATTTGAAAATAGCGAAACAATGTTCCACCGCGCGGCGGTTCAAGCCTGTCGGACCGTTCTGCATGGTCAATGCCGTCGCCGTGATGTACGCGGCCCGCGTCCGTGATCCACAATTCCGTCAGAACAGCGATCGTATTGGTCGCGGGCCCATCGATCATCACCCCCGACTTTCCCCTTTCATCGTCCACGGTGACGATCCGACGTACTGGCTTCAACATGCGCGTTCTCGCTCTTCCGTTTTCGCCCGCTCCGGTCTTCGTCGCTTACCTGTCCCGCAGCGCAAGCACTGAAACGAGGACCACTATGCCATAGATGATATCGCGTACCGAATGCGGCAGTGTCGTCCCCGCAAGCAGCGTCTGCAACGCCGTGAGCAACAAAACGCCGCCGAGCATGCCGATGTAGTTTCCACGGCCGCCGGTGATCAGCGTGCCGCCGACAATGACGACGGCGATGGAGGGCAGCAGGAAATCGTCGCCCATACCGAGACTGGCCTGCCCGCTGAAGCCCGTTAGCAGTACGCCAACCAAGCCCGCACAGAACCCGCTCAGAACATAGACGCCGATCGTGGTCGACTTGACGTCGACGCCCGAAAGATAGGATGCGCGAGGGCTATTACCGACCGCGTAGATCCAACGTCCGAATACGGTGCGACCGAGCAACGTAACGGCGAAGACCACGAAGACCGCCATCAGGACGACGACCGGCGTCAGCCGTCCGAGCGCGCCTGTCATCAGCCATTTCAGCGCAGGTGACGCGAATCCCGAAGGCGTTCCGTTGCTGTAAAGGAGCGCCGCGCCCTGCAGCATGCCGTTCGTCGCCAGCGTGACCACAATCGGCGGCAGACCAAGCATGGCGACCCCGAAACCGTTGGCAAAACCTATGAGCGCACCCACTCCGAGCGCCAACGGAACAGCCCAGATCGTGGCCGCATTCGAGCCTTGAATTAATCCCGCCGCGAGAATCCCGCAGAAGCCGATTGTCCACGGCACGGAAAGATCGAGCCCGCCTGCGAGAATGACGCTTCCCTGGCCAAGCGCGAGAATGCCGAGGAAAGCGCTGAGCACGATCAGCGAATTGTAGTATTTGAGCGAGAAAACGATGTTCTCGGAATAGACAAACTGCGTTGCGATGACGACCAGCACAAAGGCGATATAGGCGGGAAGGATGTGACTGAGTTGCTCGCGGTTCCGGTCCAACCAAGGCGGGCGGCTTGCCGCCGCGCCGTTGCTCCGGGAAGCGGATCGCTCTGACGACAGCCCGGTCTTGACTTGCGACGCTGCAACGCCTTCCGCCCGCGCGCGCATCCAGAGACCCGCGCGACGAACCGACTCTACGATCACGCTCTCGCGCCCCAGGGAGGCGCCGACGACCGCCAGGATAAGCACGACGCCTTCCGCGATCGTGGAGTAATAGGCGGACACATCCAGCGCGAGCAGGATGTTTATCATCATCGTGAGCGTGTAGGCGCCGATGACCGAACCGAGGGCGCCGCCGCGTCCTCCGCCCAGCAGAGTTCCGCCAAGCACGACCGCGGTGAACGTCTCCAACAGCAGCGGGTCGCCGACCAACGGATCCGCCGACCCGGTCTGCGCACCGATGAAAACGCCCGCCGCGCCATAAAAGAGACCGCCGAGCACAAAGGCGAAGAACCTGGTCCACTGCGTCGAGATGCCTACGGCGTGCGCGGCTTCGGGATCACTGCCGACCGCGTATACCGCCGTGCCGAAGCGCGTGCGCTTCACCAGCGCCCAGAGGAGAAGTCCGCCCGCAACGACGATCGCCGCTGCCGGCAGAATGCCGGGAATTGCTGCGCCGGTGAGGAGCCTGGTCAAGGTTTCCGCAACTGACCCTCCTGGATCAGGAAGGACGATGAGCGTAACGCCGCGTACCACGAACATCGTCGAGAGCGTCACGACGATCGACTGCAAGCGCATGAACGCGACGAAGAAGCCATTCAAGGCGCCGACCGCGGCGCCCGCGGCAAGACCCAGCGCGACCGCACCGATCTGACCTGTGGCGGTTTCCTGCGGAGTTGTTGCGACGAGCGCATTGACGAGCGAGATTGCGGCGCCGGCCGAGAGGTCGAACCCTCCGGCGATGATGATGATGGTCTGGCCGATCGCGGCAAGCGCCAGGGGAGCGCCGTTGGTCGCCAGCGAAGCCAGGTCGTAGTAGCCCAGTCCCTTGGGAGAAATGACGACGAGAACCGCGAGCATCGCCGCAAACACGAGCGCGGCCGCGATGAGCCCGCGATGTTTGCCGAAATTGAATCGGATGCGCTGCCCCGCGGCCGCGTCCATCCCCGTGGCGCTCATGCGTCAGCCATCGCTCCGGCGCTATTGACGGATTCGCCAAGCGCGGCCCTGATGATCGTCTCCTCTTCGAGCGCTTCTGCGGGAAGTTCCAACACAATCGCGCCCTTGTACATGACAAGCACGCGGTGACAGAGATTCACGAGCTCGGGAATTTCCGACGAGAACAGGAGCACAGAACCGCCGGACTTCGCGAACTCGTGGATCAGCACATAGATTTCGTGCTTGGTGCCCACGTCGACCCCTCGGGTCGGATCGTACATCAACATCACGCGACCGCCCGTCAGAATCCACTTGCCGATCGCAAGCTTCTGTTGATTGCCGCCGCTAAACGCGCCCGCGCGCGTGAATAGAGCCCGCTTATCGACTTGCACGGTCTGCATTGCTTCGCGAACTGAGGCCGCCTCCGCCTTCTCGTCGATAAGGCCAAAACGGATGAATCGCCCTAGCACGGGCAGGGATATGTTCTTGAGCCCATCGAGCTTGAGGAACAATCCTTCCGTCTTTCGGTCCTCGGGAACGAGGCTCAGCCCAATGTTGGCGCGCACAGCGTCACGCGGAGACATGAGCACGACCTTCTTGCCGTTCACTTCGATGTGACCCGCCGTCAGGGGCGTTGCGCCGAAGCAGCCGAGAAAGAGTTCCTGCATGCCCATCCCTTGCAGGCCGGAGACGCCCAGGATTTCGCCAGTCGCGAGATTGAAGCTTGCTTTGTGAAGCCGGGACCCTGTCGAAATGCCCTTGGCGGAAAGTGCGGGGGCGTCGCCATTGCGCGCGGTCGGTTCACGCTTTGGAAAGGTCGCGCTGAGAGAGCGGCCGATGATCATCCGCACGATCTCGTTTTCGGACAAATCCCCGACCCGCGCGAATCCCACATCCCGCCCGTTGCGAAAAACGGTCAGATATTCGCAAAACGCGTTCACTTCCGGCATGCGATGCGAGATGAAAATCACCGCCGCGCCGCTGGCTTGCGTCTGCGCGATGATGCGTCCAAGCCAGTCTATGTCGCGACCAGAAAGCGTCGAGGTTGGCTCGTCGAGAAGGAGAAGCTTCGGCTTCTTGAGAATGGCCCGCGCGATCTCGAGCTTCTGGCGTACTGGAAGATCGAGATCCCGCACCTCGGCGCGCGGATCGATGAATCCAAGCCCGAGACTCTCGAGGTGGGCGACCGCGATCCTCTCAGCCTCGCGGCGCCTTACGAAGACGGCGCCCCAAACGGGCTCGGCGTTGAGCAACAGGTTTTGCGTGACCGTGAGGTCGCGGACCTGAGTCATCTCCTGAAACGCCGTCTGGATCCCGCAGGATTGCGCGGCGCGGGGACTGTCGAGGGTGCGCAGTTGCCCGTCGATACGAATCTCGCCAGCGTCCGGCTGGACGAGCCCGCTCAAGATCTTGACCATTGTTGACTTGCCAGCGCCGTTCTCGCCAATCAGCGCGTGAACAGTCCCTGCAGCGACGGCCAGCGACGCATCGTCGAGAGCGACGGTCGCGCCGTAGTTCTTTCGGATCCCAGCCACGGAGATCGCTGGAGGTCGCTCGGACATTCGGATTCGCCCTTGAAAGCAAACTCCGTCCGCGGCGATGTACGCCGCGGACGGGAATCCGGTTTCGGATCTCAGTTCTCAGGCTGCCCGACGAGCGCGGCCTGGAGGCCAAGCTCCTCGAGGTCGGGCGCGTAGATCGAGGCGAACCATCCCGGATTCGCGATTAGGCTCGGCGCGAATACGTTGCAACCCGCCTTGAGCTCTTCGAATGATCCGGTCTCGCAGAGCTTGACGGTTTCGTTAGTGACCGGGCCCGACGACAGGACGCGGAGCTTCGCCACATCCTTGCCGTCCAGCTTGTCGACCGCCATTCGAAGCGCGATCGCCCCGGGCGTCACCTGCGAGCTTGCGGAAATGCTTCGCATACCCATCGGCCGGTATGTGCCGCTCGCGCCTTCGGGTTTGGCCGAGACCGGCAGCATCTGGATTCTATGGCCATTGGAGCCCTCGCCCGCGCAGGGGCGGATCTTGTCGTCCGCGATGCCTGCCTCACTCTGCATCGCGGTGGCGGTATAGCAGCCCGCCTGCATCCACAATCCGTCGATCTTGTCCCACGGATGGGTCGCGACGATCTTGGAAAGTTCGGTGCGCGCTACGGCCTGGCTCCACATGCCGTTGGCTTCGGCAATAACCTTGATGTCGGGATGCTTGCTAAAGACCTCCCGAGCGGCCTTGTTGCGCAACGTGTCGACGGAGGTGCCGCTGACACCCGTGATCATCACGATGTTGCCTTTGCCCTTGAGCTCTTTGACAAGCCATTCCGCGGTAATCCGGCCCCATTCATCCTGGTCTACATGAACGTTGTAGGCGCAGGGCTCGTCGATGACGCCGTCGTAGGCGACGACCACGACGCCCTTCTCGCAAGCGGACTTGACCGCCTCGTTGAGCGCAGTGGGGGAGATCGGATAGACAACGATCGCCTTGGCGCCTGCCTGGACCATCGCGTTGATCTGCTGGATCTGCTTCTGGGCGTTCGGGCCCGCGACCTGGACCTTGAGATCGACTTTGTCTCGCATATCGGCGGAGGCTGCCATGGCCTTTACCATCTTGGCCGCCTCGTCCTGCCAATCGTTGCCGATGTAGCTCATGCTGAGATAGATCTTGTACTTCTCGGCCGCTTGCGCGACTCCGACGGCGAGACCTGCGGTGACTGCGAGGCCAAGGCCTGCCGCCTTTAGGATGTTTGCGACTTTCATTCCCGTTTTCCTCCCATGAGCGAATTCGTCCGCTCGACGCTTCCTTTTGCTTTCCTACCCTGACCCTCTAGGGCCCTCCTTAATCGCTACGGCGGAGCATAGAAGCGCGCCGCCGCGCACCGGCATGCGCCGGTCCCGATGGACCATCCACGCGGGCTTGGACTTGCGGCCGCCAGGGTGCAGCGGCCCGCAAGTTTGTGTTGTTGCGACTACTTGATGGCGACGACATTGACCGGCGACCCGGTCGCGTCCGTAACCTTGAGCGGAGCCGCGACATATAGGAAATCCCACTGTCCATCCTTTTGACAATCGGGCGCAAGCTCCTCGAAGTTGCATATCTCGTTGAAGGCGATCCCAAGGTTGCGCATGAGCGAGCAGTGCAGGGGGATCTGAACGCCGACCGCGGGATCGAGCTCACATTCGTTGCTGATCGTGTCCGTGCAGAGCGCCGGGATTTCCATCTTGTGAAACCAGTCGACGAGTTCCGGACTGTAGGTGAGTCCGGGTTCATTGAAGTCCTTGTAGAACTGTTCCTTAGTCTGCTTGAGCCGCAGTTGCAGAAAGCCGATGCGCAAACAGAGAATGTCGTGTTTCTCGATGGTGACGCCCTGTTTCTTGGCGCAGTTCAGGAGATCATCCAGACCGAGCAAATCGCCCTTGTCGAGCGCGAATTTGCCCTTGAAGGCAGCCATGTCGAGGAGAACGCCCCGCCCGACGATTCCGCGCTCGGCAATGGGCAGCACCGAAGCCTTGGCCATTCCTCCGATCGTCTCGGAGGCGGAATAGCCATTCCAGACTTTGTCATCGTACCAGACGTGGCCGAGCGCATCGAACTGCGTCGAGCCCTGGAGGAACATCGTGATCTGATCATCGGCGTACTCAACCCCGCCGGGGAACGCCTTCACGCGGCCATCGTCGTAGTAGCTCTTGTCCCGCACATTGACGCGCGACGCCGGCTGACGTCCAGGCCAGATCGGGTCGCCCGCCGGGCTGCCGATCTGTTCGCCGCAGGTAAACACCTTGCCCTGCTTGACTGCGCGCACGCCCCGCAGGACTTCCGGCTGAGTGAGGAAGTTCAGGGAACCGATCTGATCGTTCGGTCCCCAACGCCCCCAGTTCGACGGCGAGCCAGCCAGGAGCTGGCCCATTCTCAGCTCGTCCTTCTTGCTCAGCCCCGCAGGTTTGCCGGCCATTCTCGTTTCCTCCCAATCCGATCTTATCGTTGAAGTCGCATCACGACGCCAGACGTTCACGCAAATCGCGCTTCAGAACCTTCCCGTTTGCGTTGCGCGGTAGCGTCTGCTCGAGGCGATAGAACGCCTCTGGCACTTTGTAGTCCGACAGAACCGCGGCGCAGTGCCGGTTCAGTTCCTCGTCGTCGACCTCGTTGCGGACAACGAGGAAAGCATGAACGCGCTCGCCGAGAACCGGGCAAGGCTTGGCGACCACCGCCGCCTCCACCACGGCCGGATGATCGAGCAGCACGTTTTCCACCTCCGACGCAAAGATCTTGTACCCGCCGCGGTTGATGACGTCCTTGATGCGATCGATAATGCGCAGGTAGCCCTCTGCATCCATCGCGCCAAGGTCTCCCGACTTCCAGTAGCCCGCCTTGAATTCGCGTTGGGTCGCTTCCGGATTGTTCCAGTAGCCCGGCACGACCATTGCCCCGCCGATGTAGACCTCGCCCGGCGTGTCCGGACCGACCTCGACCCCGTCGAAGTCCATCACGACGATATGGCCGCAGGGGACGGTGAGGCCAACATATTCCTTGCGCGCAACTGTCTGGTCCGGCGGCATGAACACGGCGGGCGACGTCGTTTCCGTCGATCCGTAGCAGTTGATCAGTTTGAGCTTCGGAAGCT
>DATCEJ010000377.1:0-19494 GCA_036510135.1 Roseiarcus sp.
CTAACCGACCCTCGTCATGTCGAGCTGATCGACGGAGAGATCATTGACATGGCCGCCATCGGCAGTCCGCACGCCGCTGTCACGAACAGGCTCGCCCGCCTGTTTACCCGCGCGGTGCGCGACGAAGCCACGCTGGTCAGCGTCCAGAGTCCGCTGCGCCTCGACACCTATAACGAGCCTCAGCCTGACCTCATGCTTTTGCGGCCCCGCGCCGACGACTATCGCGCGAGTCATCCAAACGCGGCGGATGTGCTCCTCCTCGTCGAAGTCTCGGAAACCTCTCTTCCTTACGATCGCGGAATCAAGCTTGCGCTCTATGCAAGGTTCGGCGTTCCCGAGATCTGGATCGTCGATCTCATCGGCGCCGCTGTCGAGGTCTATCGCGAGCCCAAGGACGGCGACTACGGACGGCGCGAACGTCTCGCCAACGGGTCGCTGGCGCCGGCGCTCGTCTCCGGCGTGACGATCGATGTCGTCGGGCTGCTCGCGTAGGCGCCGGCAGTGCATTCGCGGCTGCCAGGGACCTGCGAACAAAGGACCATGAAGCCCTCGCGCACAAGTTGACGCGCGCCAATGATTTCAGAGCCTTAACTGCGCTTTTTTGTCAGCTTGTAACTCCCAAGGAGGGTGAGTCGGATTTGCCGCAGGTGACGTTAGTTTTGAGGGTGGAGGAGGATTTTTGGAGACGAGTGGGGTCGAAGTGTGAGTCAAGGTATGGATGATTCTTGCGGCCGAGATTGTCGAGCTGATCGGAGCGCTTCGTCTCGAAGTGGCGGAGCTTCGGCGCGAGAACGCGGCGTTGCGGACTGAGAGCGCCGAGCTTCGGCGACGCTTGGATCTGGACAGCGCGACGAGCTCGAAGCCGCCGTCGAGCGATGGGTTGAGAAAGAAGCCCCGCATTCCCGGCAGCCTTCGCGGGCGTTCGGGGAAGCCAAGCGGCGGGCAGGCAGGACACAAGGGCGGCACGCTCAAACTTGTCGAGACGCCGGATCGGATCGAACGGCATGGGGCGAACGCCTGTCGGCATTGCCACGCTCTCCTCACGGCTTCGATGCAAAGTGGGGTCGAGAAGCGACAGGTGTTCGATCTGGCGCAAGAGCTCGTCGAGGTCACCGAACACCAGGCGTCGATCTATTGCTGCGCGGCGTGCGGGGGAGAGACGAAAGCCGACTTTCCCTGCGCCGTCGCCGCGCCGTCGCAGTACGGCGAACGCATCAAGGCGGCGATCTATCTCAATATCCAGCAGCTGATCCCCGAGGACCGGGTCGCCCAGACCATGAACGACCTCTTCGGCGCGCCGCTTCTCTGCCCGGCCAGTCTTACCGCCTGGGTGAACGACAAGGCGGCGGCGTTCGCCACGGTGAGGGCATGCATCGCCGAGCTTGCGGCGGCCGCTCCGGTGCGTCACCTCGACGATCCTTCGGCGATGCTCAGGACGGCTTTCGCGTCGACGGCCAAACCCGATGGCTGCATACCCTCTCGACCGAGGCCCTGACCTTCTACCGGGTGTCGGAAAAGCGCGGCGCCGTGCCAAAAGACCTTCAAGGCGGCGTCGTCGTCCATGACCACTTCCAGCCCTATTATGGATTGACCGGCGTCGCTCACGCCGACTGCAACGCCCATCATCTGCGCGAACTCAAGGCGCTGATCGAAATCGACGGCGAGCCATGGGCCAGGGACATGAGCGAATTGCTCGTCGAGGCCAGCGAGGCGGTGCGCATGGCGCGGGAAAAAGGAGACCTTGCGCTCCCATCGGCCAGCCTCGAGGCCTTCGTCACCCGATATTGGCGGGCCGTGCGGGCAGGCCTCGCCTTTCATCGCGCGGCGCCGGCCCTCAATCAATGCGCCAAAGGACGGACCAAACGCCGGCCCGGTCACAATTTGCTCGAACGGCTGAAGACCTACAAAGACGATGTCCTGCGCTTCCTTTGCGACTTCGCCGTCCCCTTCACCAACAATCTGGCCGAGCGCGACCTGCGCATGATGAAGGTGAAGATGAAAATCTCCGGCGGCTTCCGAACCTTCAAAGGCGCATGCGTCTTCGCCGATCTGCGCTCGGTCGTCTCCACCGCCCGCAAGCGCGGCTGGAACATCCTCCAAACCCTGACCGCTCATCCCCAAGCCATCCGCCAAGCCCTACTCACCTGACGGGTGCTTGGGAGTTACGGGCGAAACTAAAGGGGGTGCTAACCTACTGAAAACAATCGAGGCGCGAAAGTAAAATGAAACTAGGGCTCGCCGTCGAGGCGCTCATGCGGGCGCGGTTCCCGGCGCCAACCATGCATGCTCCGACGCCGCGCGCATCGAGCGGGCGAGTTCGTCGAGGGCCTGCGGATAGATCCGGTGTTCCTCCTCAAGGACGCGCGCCGCAAGGGCGTGGGCATCGTCGCCCGGAAGAACGGGCACGCGCGCCTGGGCAAGGATCGGACCGGCGTCCAGCTCGACCGTTACCAGGTGAACCGTGCAGCCGTGTTCGATGAGCCCTTGGGCGAGAGCGCGCTCGTGGGTGTTGAGACCGCGCAGATTTGGCAACAGCGAGGGATGAATGTTGAGCATCCGCTCTCGCCATCGCTCGACGAAAGCTGGACTCAACACCCGCATAAACCCCGCGAGGCAGACAATTTCGATTGAGGCGGAGGTGAGCCGCGCACCGAGCGCCGCCTCGAACGCTGGCTTGCCCGTGTAAGCTCGAAAGTCGATCGCCTCCGCAGGCACGCCCATGTCGCGCGCCAACGACAGGCCTGCCGCCGCCGGATCGTCCGACAGAACAAGCCCGATTTCCGCCGAGAAGTCCGGCGATCGCGCGGCTTCGATCAAAGCGCCCATGTTGGAGCCGCGCCCCGAGATGAGAACCGCTGTTCGCACGCGGGGCGTCACAGACGAAGCTTTCCGTGGGTCGAAAGCGTGCGCCCCTCGGCTGGGACAAGCTCTCCAATCAGGACCGGCGAGAGGCCCACGCCAGCAAGCGCGTCCCGCGCTTCCGCCTCGTCCTCGGCGGACACGAACGCCGCCATCCCGAACCCGCAATTGAAAGTGCGCAGCATCTCCCCTTCGTCGAGACCGCCGACTGACGCAAGCCAGGAGAAAACGGGTTGCGGAGTGAAGGCGTTGAGATCGAGCGAGACGGCGAGACCGTTGTCCAGCACGCGCGGCAGATTGTCAGGGTAACCGCCGCCGGTGATATGGGCAAGCGCATGAATGCCTCGGGTTCGCTTTAACGCATCGAGCATTGGCAGCACATAAAGGCGCGTCGGCGTCAGCAGCGCGGCGGCGAGCGAGCGCGATGGATCGAACGGGGCCGAAGCCTGCCATCCGAGGCCTGACCGCGCGACAATGCGCCGCACCAGCGAAAATCCATTGGAATGGACGCCCGAAGACGGCAGACCGAAGACAAGGTCCCCTGGCTTCAATCCCGGCCGCGGCAACAGCGTCCCACGTTCGGCCGCGCCCACCGCGAAGCCGGCGATGTCAAAGTCGCCGGAGGCATAAAGGCCCGGCATCTCCGCCGTCTCTCCACCGATTAAAGCACACCCCGATTGTGCGCACCCGTCGGCGATGCTTCTCACAACGGCGGACGTAGTGACCTCGTCGAGCTTGCCGGATGCAAAATAATCCAAAAAAAACAACGGCTCGGCGCCTTGAACGACAATGTCGTTGACGCACATCGCCACCAGATCAATGCCGATCGTATCGTATAAGCCGCTTTCAATAGCGATCTTTACCTTTGTGCCGACGCCGTCATTGGCGGCGACCAGGATCGGGTCAACAAAGCCCGCCGCCTTAAGATCGAACAATCCGCCGAATCCGCCGAGCTCCGCCCCCGCCCCGGAACGCCGGGTGCCGCGAGCGAACGGACGGATTCGGTCCACAATCCGGTTACCGACATCGATGTCGACTCCCGACTCGGCATAGGTCAGCGTTTTTTGGCTTTCAGGCATTCCGCCCCCGCACGGATTCGGAACCGATCGAAGTAATGGCACGCGCTGCAACGCGCAAGGACGTCAAGTCCCGGTTTTCCAACCTCGGCGACTTCGTGTTATCCTTGGCGCCGGCCGTCCACCGCATGGCGAAGTCCAAAAACGGGATGGCTGGGCGGCGGCGCCGGGGCGTCGGTAATTGATGAATATTGGCACCGTTCTTAACAATTTACCCAATTTCATAACTCTCGCGCGAATGCTGATGACGCCACTGGCGGTCATGATGATTCTCTCGCAACGATTCCTTCCCGCGTTCTTGGTTTTTATCCTGGCCGGCGTATCGGATGCGGTCGATGGCTTTATCGCCAAAAGATTCGATCTGCGCACGGAACTCGGCGCCTATCTCGACCCGCTCGCCGACAAAGCGCTGCTGATTTCGATCTACGTATCCTTGGCGATTTATGCCGACTTGCCGGCCTGGATTGCGATCACGGTCGTGTCAAGAGATGTGATGATCCTCATGGCGGTGTTGGTCTCCTGGCTGCTCGACAAGCCGGTTGAGATTCGCCCCGTGTGGGTGTCGAAACTTAATACAGTGGCGCAGATCACGCTTGCCGGTTTCGCGCTCGGGGTCCGCGCCTACGGCCTGCAAGAGCCGCTTTTGCAGACAGCCCTTCAATTGACGGTCGCCACGACAACCCTGGCCTCCGGAGGCGTCTATATCGCCCAGTGGCTGGACCATATGAGCCGGTAGCGCATAACCATGCTCCAAAGTCTCGCGGCTGTAACGGTTCTCGTTCCCAGTTACGACGAGGGGCTCGCGTTTTTCCGCGACGTTCTCGGCTTTGCGGTTGTTGAAGACACCGTTCTCTCCCCCACGAAGCGCTGGATTGTTGTCAGCCCGTCGCGCGACGCGGGCGCGGCGCTGGTGCTCGCGGTTCCGAGCGACGAGAATCAGAGGGCCCGCGTCGGCGACCAAACGGGAGGGCGGGTCGGCTTTTTCCTTCACTCTGGGGACTTCTGGGCCGATTACGAGGCGCTGCGTGAGCGTGGCCTCAAATTCCTGGAAACGCCGCGCGGCGAACCATATGGGCTCGTTGCAGTCTTTCTCGATCCTTGGGGCGGCAAATGGGATTTGCTCCAACCAGCCACCGGAGATTCTGAAGCGCCATGAGATTCTGCCAGTGAACCTGCAGCGCCAGATCCTGTTCTGGGGACTCGGATTGGCGAGCCTCTTGCTGACTGTCTACTTGCTCGGCTCAACAATAACGCCGTTCGCCGCCGGTATCGCTCTCGGTTATCTCCTTGACCCGGTTGTCCTCAAACTTCAAAGGCTGGGATTAAGTCGCCTGGGCGCGTCGCTTCTTATTCTCACTGTTTTCGTTCTGATCGTCGTCCTTTTTTTCATTCTTGTCGTGCCGGTGCTGGGCAGTCAGTTCATTGCCTTCGCCCAGCACCTGCCTAGGTATGCGATGCGGTTGCAGGCGATCGCGGTCGAGGAGGGCAACGCGCTCATTGCGAAATACGGCGGCCATTGGCTGGATGCCTTCGGGCTCAGCCAACAATTGTCGAGCGCGCAAATTCAGAAATCCATCGGCGACTTCGTCGCTCAGAGCGCACAATGGCTTCTCGACGCTTTTACACGGCTGGTCTCTGGCGGGGCTGCGCTGTTCAGTTTCCTGTCGCTCTTGATCGTCACGCCGGTCGTCGCCTTTTATATTCTCGTCGACTGGCACAGGATGATCGCAAAGCTCGACTCCTGGCTCCCTCTCGACCATCGCGAAAGTCTGCGAAAGATCGCGCGGGAAATAAACCACGCGTTGGCGGGTTTCATTCGCGGCCAGTCTATCGTCTGCCTGTTCCTGGGCATTTGGTACAGCGTCGGCTTGACGTTCATCGGGCTCGACTACGGTTTTCTGATCGGCGTGGTCGGCGGCCTTCTAAGCTTCGTACCCTATGTTGGGTCACTTACCGCGCTCGTGCTTTCCGTCAGCGTCGCCTTGTTCCAAGGATGGCCAAGTCTGAAGCTGTTCTTGCTCGCCCTCGGTGTAGTCGGAACGGGTCAACTCCTCGAGGGCAACGTGCTCTCGCCGCAGCTCGTCGGCGAATCGATCGGGCTTCACCCCGTCTGGCTGATGTTCGCGCTGCTCGCGTTCGGGCAATTGTTCGGCTTCGTCGGGCTTCTTATCGCTGTTCCGACAGCGGCGGCGATCGGCGTTATCGCCCGGCATCTCATCGGGCTTTACCTGGCGAGTCCGCTTTATCGAGGCCGCTCGGAGCCAGAGAGCCGATGACGAGTCCGCCTCGACAGCTGGCGTTTCGCTGGCCGCACTCGCCAAGCTTCGCGCGCGAAGATTTTCTCATGGCTACGTCGAACCGCGACGCGCTGGCGGCAATCGAGCTTTGGCCGAACTGGGCCAGTCGAATGTTGATGCTCGTCGGGCCGGAAGGTGCGGGAAAGAGCCACCTCGGAGCAATCTGGGCTCGAACCGCCGGCGCAATCTCTCTTGCCGGAGAGGATTTGGACGAGCGGACCCTCGAGGCGTGTGCGCAAGCCAGCGCGGTGCTAATCGAGAACGCCGACCGTGCCAGGGGCGCAGAGGCGCTTTTTTTTCACCTGATCAACGCTGGGCTCCAGAACAACATGTGGTTGCTGATAACCTCGCGGACCGCGCCGGACGCCTGGGGACTCAACACTGCCGACCTTTTGTCGCGACTGCGGCTGGCGCCTGTTGCGCGACTTGCCGCGCCTGACATCGAGTTGACCGAGGCGGTTCTCTTCAAGCTATTCAGCGATCGCCAACTCCAAGTTGAGCCACAGGTGATCGCCTACATCGCGCTCAGGATTGAGCGTTCACTTGGAGCCGCGCGAGAGCTTGTCGCTGCGTTGGACAGCGAGGGTTTGACTCAAGGTCGACGTATAACTCGGGCGATGGCGAGCGATGCTCTTCGCGAAATGGCATTGAACAGCGAATCGCCCTAGCCCAGCCACAAATTCATGTTTATAATTGATTAATTATCGTCGCCCGCATGGGAGATGCCAAAGCGCGCAGCGACGAAAGATTGAAGTCAAGATCTAGGAGGAGACGATGCGGAAGTCCCTCATTCTTGCTCTCACTGCAATCGGAGGCGGCGCCGGCTACGCGGCTGGAGTGACCGAGGTCGCCACAGGCCCCAGTATAGACAATCCCGCCACTTGGCGCTGGCACGTGTCGTCGATACTAACCGCCCAAAGCGATGCGAGATCTCAACGCGTGGAAGTCGGCGTCCTCGGCGCTGAAGTGTTCAACCAACGTTACGAGCGCTACACGCCATTGGGATTGCCGCAGCCCCGTAATGAGTCACGCTAGATCTAAGATGCTCCGGATCGAGCCGGCCAGTCCTCAGCGCGACGCGCCCAGGGCCTCGAGATTTTGCGCGCGCGCCCAAATGCGTTCGAAATTGCTCTCGAACGCATCGACAATCGCCGGATCGGTAATGAAGATCGCATCGTTATCCTGGCTGGCAAGCCCTGACCGGGAGAAGTTGCCTGAACCTGTGCGCAACACCGCCCCGTCGACGGCATAGGCTTTCAAATGCATGAGAACGCCCTCGCCTTTGACCCGCGAGACGACGTTGGGGTGGGCGAGCAACGCTTCAACCAGCCCTCCTCGCGTGGCCCCGTGCTCGGCGAACTGAGACTTGTCTAGATAGAGCCGGATGAGCACGCCGCGCTCCGCGGCATCGGTCAACGCCTCAATGATCGGCGGATCGGTTAGAACATAAGCCGCTATATCAATGGACAATTGGGCGCGGCCAATCTCCTGAGCATCGATGCTTTCCAGGTTTTCACGCGGCGCGTAATGGATCTCCGGCGCAAGGCCCACAGCCTTGGACCCCTTCTCCGCCCAAGCGGCTCCGAGCGCCGCCAAGGCCGCACAGGCGCTGAGAAAGAAACGAATCGCCAAGGCAAATCAACCGGTTCGAATGATTGCAACTTAGTAGTTGTGTTTAGTTGCAAATGCAAGAGGTGATTGCAGACGAAGTGGGATGCAAGCGCTTCAATCAGAAGGCGAACCGCTCTAGTATCGCTCCCGGCCCGGGCACCCAAAACGTGACGATTGTAAGAGGCTCATGAACGCGATCACCGAGGTTACGCGGCGTCCCTCAGTCTGTCCGCACGACTGTCCTTCGGTTTGCGCTCTCGATGTCGAGGTGATCGGGGGCAAGCGCATTGGCCGTATCCACGGCGCGCGCGACCAGACCTATACGTCCGGCGTCGTCTGCGCCAAGGTCGCTCGTTACCACGAGCGCATCCATCACCCGGATCGGCTGACCCAGCCGTTTCGACGCGTTGGCCCCAAGGGAAGCGGGCAATTCGCGCCGATCAGTTGGGACGAGGCGCTCGACCGCGTTGCTGACAATTTCTTGTCCGTCGAGCGCCAATTCGGACCCGAGGGCGTGTGGCCGTACTTTTACGCCGGCACGATGGGTCTCGTGATGCGCGACGGCATCGAGCGCCTCACCCATGCCAAGCGCTACTCGCGCTTTCACGGGACAATCTGCGTCGGGATCGCCTGGCCGGGATATGTCGCCGGAACCGGTCGGCTGCTTGGCGCTGACCCGCGGGAAATGGCCAAGTCGGATTGCGTGGTGATTTGGGGCACGAACGCGGTCGCCACCCAAGTCAACGTCATGACCCACGCGATTCGCGCGCGCAAGGAACGCGGCGCGAAGATCGTCGCCATAGACGTCTATGAAACCGAAACGATGCGCCAAGCCGATCTCGCGCTGTGCGTGAGGCCAGGCACGGACGGAGCGCTCGCCTGCGCTGTGATGCACATCCTGTTTCGGGACCGGTTGGCGGATTGGGACTATCTCGAGCAATACACAGACGCGCCGCATGAACTTGAGGCGCACGTGCAGACCCGCGATCCTGCTTGGGCGAGCGCGATCACCGGCGTCTCGGTTGCGCAAATCGAGGAATTCGCCGCGCTCATCGGTCGGACGAAACGAAGCTTCTTTCGCCTTGGTTTTGGTTTCTCGCGGCAACGCAACGGCGCTGTGAACATGCACGCCGCCCTCTGTATCCCGGCGGTTATCGGGGCTTGGGCGCACGAGGGAGGAGGCGCGTTCCACAGCAATAGCGGCATATACAAACTGCAAAGGACAATAATCGAGGGGCTCGACGTTCGTGATCTAAGCGTGCGTCGTCTCGACCAGTCGCGGGTTGGAGCGATCCTGACCGGCGAGGCGGAAGCGTTGAAAGGCGGGCCGCCTGTGCGGTCCATGCTGATTCAGAATACGAACCCGCTCGCTGTCGCGCCGTATCAGGAAAAAGTCCGCCGCGGCTTTTCGCGCGAGGACCTTTTCACCTGCGTTCACGAGCAGTTCATGACGGACACAGCGCGCTACGCCGATATTGTCCTGCCCGCCACAATGTTCCTGGAACACGACGACATTTACACCGCCGGAGGTCATCAGCATCTGCAATTCGCCGCTAAAGTGGTCGACCCGCCCGAGGGCTGCCGCTCAAATCACGAGGTGATCGCTGAGCTTGCCCAACGCGTCGGCGCCAAGCACCCCGCGTTCTCGATGTCGCCACGTGAGATCATCGATTGGACGCTGCGGGAATCGGGCTACGGCGATCTTGCGAGCCTCGAAAGAAGCCGCTGGCTCGACTTGCAACCTCCATACGAGGAGTCGCACTTCCTCAACGGTTTTGGCTTTCCGGACGGTAAGTTTCGGTTCAAGGCGGATTGGAAAAACGCACCGATCGCGAATGACGGATTGCGGGGCCCCTGGAGCGCCATGCCGAGTCTGCCTGACTATTGGCCGATCAACGAGGACGCTGACGAAGATCACCCGTTCAAGCTTGCGACCTCTCCGGCTCGAAATTTCCTCAATTCGACCTTCACTCAGACGCCTACCTCTCTATCGCGGGAACAGCGACCCGAGGTTATGATCAATCCATCCGATGCAGCCCGGCTCGGCCTCTCGCAGGGCGATATCGTGCAATTGGGCAATGCGCGTGGCCGGACGCGCTTGCATGCCCGCATATTCGAGGGCGTGAAGCCGGGAGTCCTCGTCAGTGAAGGCATCTGGCCGCCTTCGTCCTTTCTAGACGGTTGGGGAATCAACGCCCTCGTGGGCGACGACAGCGTGGCTCCCTATGGAGGCGCGGCCTTTCATGATGTTAGCGTATGGGCGCGCCGGGCATGAACTGCTGCGACTAGGCGCCCTTTCTTTGGCCGGACCGGCGGGATATACGAAAGCCCGACTGTTGACCGGGCGTGTTTTCCTGTTTGCGAGCGAAAGAAAATGAAGAAGCCGTCCGGCATGCAAACCGACGGGTCTGCGCGAAATCTTGTCGACGTCGCTGCGATCGAGCAACTTGCAAGGATCGTGTCGAAATACGATTTGAGCGAGGTCGAGATCAGTCTCGGCGACCTGCAAGTGCGTCTCGCGCGCCAGCGAGCGCCGGCGGCCCAGTCAAGCGTAGCCGCGATTCCCCAAACGTCGTCTGGACCAGCCTATCCCACGCAAGGGTCCGCGGTCGCCCCTCCCGCAGCGGAGCTGCCTGCGGCCGACCTGGCCGGCGCCGTGAAATCGCCGATGGTCGGAACGGCCTATTTGCGGGCTAGTCCCGAAGCGAAGCCGTTCGTCGAAGTAGGATCGATGGTGAAGGTTGGAGACAAATTGCTGCTGGTCGAGGCGATGAAGACGTTCAACGACATTGTTGCGCCGCGGGCCGGTAAGGTCGTGAGCATCCTGGTCGACGATGGCTCGCCGGTCGAATACGACCAGCCGTTGATGATTGTTGAATGACCGCGATACAGTGTCGAGCTGCGACGGTTGCGAGCCATCGGGGAGTTCGCCTCGATGTTCGATAAAATCCTGATCGCCAACCGAGGCGAGATTGCGCTCAGAGTCCTGCGTGCGGCCAAGGAACTCGGCATCGCGACCGTTGCGGTCTATTCAACCGCCGACAAGGACGCGATGCATGTCAAGCTGGCCGATGAGAGCGTATGCATCGGGCCGCCGCCGGCGCGCGAGAGCTACCTCAACATTCCCGCGATTGTCGCTGCGTGTGAGATCACTGGCGCGGACGCCGTTCATCCTGGCTACGGCTTTCTGGCCGAGAACGCGCGTTTCGCGGATATTCTCGAGGAGCACGAGATCACATTCATCGGCCCGAAGGCCGAGCACATCCGCTTGATGGGCGACAAGATCGAGGCAAAGCGTACTGCTCAGCGTCTTGGAATCCCTTGCGTCCCAGGTTCCGACGGTGGTGTACGGGACGAAGGCGAAGCGCTTAAGGTCGCGGCCGAGATTGGCTACCCGGTCATAGTCAAGGCTTCGGCCGGCGGGGGCGGCCGGGGCATGAAGGTCGCGCGCGGACCTGACGATCTTGCGGAAGCACTCAGCGCCGCCAGGATGGAAGCGCGGACAGCGTTCGGCAGTGATACTGTCTACCTCGAAAAGTATCTTGCCAAACCGCGCCACATCGAAGTTCAAGTGCTCGGCGACACGCACGGCGGGGCCATTCACCTTGGCGACCGCGACTGCTCTCTTCAGCGCCGCCACCAGAAAGTCTGGGAGGAAGGCCCCTCCCCTGCCCTGAACCCCGAACAACGCGACGGCATCGGCGACGTTGTCGCCAAGGCGATGGCTGAACTCCGCTACGTCGGCGCTGGCACTGTGGAATTCCTCTACGAGGACGGGAAGTTTTTCTTCATCGAAATGAACACACGGGTGCAAGTCGAGCATCCGGTGACGGAGATGATCACTGGAATCGACATCATCAACGAGCAAATCAAGATTGCGGCCGGCTCGCCTCTCTCTATCGTGCAGGATGATGTCCGATTCCTTGGCGCGGCGATTGAATGTCGCATTAACGCGGAGCACCCGCGCACATTCACGCCCTCACCGGGACGAATTGCCTACTTTCATCCTCCCGGGGGTCTCGGCATTCGGGTCGATTCGGCGGCGTATCAGGGGTACGTTATGCCGCCTTTCTACGATTCTCTGCTTGGCAAATTGGTCGTCCACGGTCGAACGCGGACCGAGGCACTGATGCGGCTCCGAAGGGCGCTCGATGAATTTGTCGTCGAGGGCATCGAGACGACGCTGCCGCTGTTTCGGGCGCTCGTTCGAAACTCAGACGTACAAAACGGCCAATACGATATCCATTGGCTTGAGAATTTCCTGAGGAACGAGCCCGATGCGCAAGGATGACGAAATCGGGCGTATGCGCCAATCGGTGCTGCTTCCGAACGGGCTGGAACGCGTTGCACTCGGCGACCGCACCCCCATGGATCGCGGCGTCAGTATAGCGTGCCCAAACACGACGTCCTGAGCCGTGCGATCGCTACTCGCGCAACATCTCATCCGCGTACCCGTGATTCGGGTCCGCGCCGGTTAGATCAAAATCGCGCGATGATCGACGCCTCAGCTCAGCCGCTGTAAGGCTGCGCGTGCTTCGCTGTTGCCGGGATTGACGGTCACCGCGCGCTGGTAGGATTCCACCGCTTTCGCGTGATTATTAAGCTTTTCGTAGCAGAGTCCAAGGCCCGACCAAGCCTGCGAGTTATTGGCGTTGACGTTGAGCGCCGCGTTGAAGTCCTCGATCGCCGCCTCGTACTTGCCAGTCGCCATCAGGCTCTGGCCACGGGCCTGGTACGGTTCGCCAGCAAACGGGTCGCGATCAATCGCATTGTTGAAATCGGTGATCGCCTGAACGTTGTCGCCCTGGCGCTGATAGATCAGACCGCGCGCATGATAGGCCTGCGCCCCTTCGGGGTTCAGCCGGATCGCCTGGTTCAGGTCGTTGAGCGCACCGGAATAGTCCCCGTGCGCGCGTTCGAGGTTGCCACGGCCGAGATAGGCGGCCGCGTCGTTTGCATTGACGGAGATCGCCTGATTGAAGTCCTGCATCGCCAGATCGTCCTTCTTGGTCTGGCGGTAGGCGAGCGCCCGGTTGGTGTAGGCGCCGGAAAAATGCGGATCGAGTTCAATCGTGTGGCTAAAGTCCGCGATGGCGTTCGAATATTTGCCAAGCTTGGCGTAGACCACGCCGCGCGTATTGTAAGCGGTGGCGTCCTGCGGATTGCGCTGAATGACATCGGTCAGGGAAGCAATATTGCCGGCGTTGGACGCTTGAGCCCCGGGTTCGGCGTCGAGTTCCGCGACATGCGTGTTCAATCCGCCTAGCGTCTCGCTGCATGCCGCAAGCGTCAGAGCGACCGCCGCCAATGCGGCCCACGCTAAAATACTGCTGGATGTCGATCGTCTCATCATCGTGCGCCAACTTCCCCGCCGAGACCGTAGTACAGCGGGGAACATGCGCCTTGATGGAAGATAGCCAAGGCCAAACCGAAAACCCCGCCGCTCAACCGGCCGCCAATCGCCAGGGGCGCTATGCGCTAAAGTTCTGCGCGGCAAATGTTGCCGACGCACATCGAACCAGCGCTGATCAGGCCGCCGACCGCGGCGCCCCGGGAACAGGCTTCGGCTTCATCGGAAGCAGGCCCTCGCGCTGCAACTTCTTGCGCGCGAGCTTGCGCGCGCGCCGAATCGCCTCGGCCTTTTCGCGCGCTCGCTTCTCAGAGGGCTTCTCATAATGTCCGCGAAGCTTCATCTCGCGGAAAATGCCCTCGCGCTGCATTTTCTTCTTGAGGGCCTTCAGGGCCTGATCCACATTGTTGTCGCGAACGAGTACCTGCACGGACTATCCTGTATTCTGAGGCCCGAGCCTCGAGAGAAACGAAAATTGGCGCGCGCATTCGCTAACACCGCGTAGCGCAAGTTGCCCGGCCTTTAGCAGAGAGGCCATTTCTTGTCCAGAGCGCTTGCGAATCCGCGCCAACGTCGCGGTTCCCTTGTCGTGTCCATCATGGCATAGAACAGCCAAGTCAGGATCCTTCAAATGAACAGATTCGAGCGTCGACCCGTCGACACCGGCGAAGCGAAGGTCGAATTCCTTGACGGCGATTTTCGCATCCTGCGGCCGGGCGGTTACGTGCGCTGCGCCGTGACTGGGGAGGCCATCCCCCTCGACGAACTGCGCTATTGGAGTGTGGATCGCCAGGAGGCTTACGTCAGTCCCCTCGCCTCGATGACGCGAGAATGCGAAAAACCGCGTTTACGCGAACCGTCGCCCTAAGCCCGCTGCCTTGGCCATCTGTCACCGAATGGGCGGGGCATATTGAATGCCGCCGGCGCTCCACAGTTGATTGAGGCCCCGCGGAATGGCGAGCCTGGTTGTGGCGCCCAGATTGCGCTCAAAGACCTCGCCGTAATTCCCGACATATCGAATGACGTTAGCCGCCCAGGCGTTCGTCAGCCCGATCTCTTCGCCAAAATCTCCACTTGTGCCAACCAGGCGCTTAACTTCGGGCTTCTGCGACCTCAACGCCTGATCGATGGTCCGCGAACTGATCCCAAGCTCCTCGGCGTTAAGCATGGCGAAATAGACCCATCGCACGACACGGATCCATTGCAGATCATTGTCGCGCACCACAGGCCCGAGCGGCTCCTTCGAAATCACGTCAGGCAGAATCACCTGGTCCCTTGGTTTGGCGAGACGGAGACGTAACGCATAAAGCTGGGAAAGATCGCTGGTCAGGGCCGAACAAAGACCGGCGTCGTAGTTCTTGATCGATTCGTCGGTGGACGCGGAGACGACCTCCTGGAGCGTCATGCCGTTGCTGCTGAAGAAGTCGGCAAGATTGTCGATGGTGGTGGTGCCGCTCTGCACGCAGACCTTGGCGCCGTCGAGTTGGAGCGCGGAATTCACCCGCAGCGCCCGCGGGACCATGAAGCCCTGCCCGTCATAATAGGTGGCGCCAACGAAGGTGAGGCCAAACTCGGTTTCGCGCCCCATCGTCCAGGTCGAGTTGCGCGCGAGAACGTCGATTTTTCCTTCCCGAAGCGCCTGAAACCGGCCGTCGGCGGATAGCGGCACCAGCTTGACTTTCCTCGGATCGCCAAAGATCGCGGCCGCGATCGCACGGCAGAAGTCGACGTCGAATCCCGTCCAGATCCCGCGTTCGTCGACATTGGAAAACCCGGGCAACCCCTCATTGACCCCGCAGACCAAGGACCCGCGCGCCTTGACCGCTGTCAGGGTCGGCGACGCTGTGGCCGCACAGGCGACGCCAGCCATCGCGAAGACATAGGCCACGATGGCCCATCGCAGCACCGCCCGTCCCAGTCCATCAAGTCGGCGCGGTCGATCCATTCGGAAGCTCACCATTGGCGCGTCCCATCACATTAGCCAAGGAAGAGGCTCGAGAAAACCGCGGCGAATGGAATCGCGAGCGTGCCCCGCCGGCGCGCCTGATGGACGAAGCGCCGCTCGGACGTGGCCGAAGATTGTCCAGGGAGCGGGGCGCCCAGTTTTGCGCGCGACTCAATCCTTTCAGCTATTTAGGTTCATTTTTCTGCAACTCGAAGCGACCGAACCACTGGCTGCCGCGCCCTCGCCGCGATTGTCCTTGCAACAGCGGCCACGATAGTTCATATATGAACCTTATTCCGGCGAATGTGCGCTGCAGCCGTTCTGCGAGCGGCTGCCGCTTTCTGTTGGAGACGACGATGCCGACTTATAAGGCGCCGGTCAGCGACACCGTCTTTCTGCTGAGCGACGTGTTCGACTACGCCAGATATGCGAACAGCCCTGGCTTTTCCGAGGCGCCGATCGATGTTGTCGAGGCGGTGCTCAGCGAAGGCGCGAAATTCGTCGAGGAGGTTATTCAACCGCTCAACCGCATTGGCGACATCGAAGGCTGCAAGCGGCAGGGCGACGGCAGCGTCGTCACCCCTAAGGGTTTCAAGCAGGCTTATAAGGCCCTGGTCGAAGGCGGCTGGGTCGGACTTGCTGGCGATCCCGCATACGGCGGTCAGGGTCTCCCCATGTTCGTCGGCGCGTTATTCGGCGAATACGAGTGCTCCGCCAATCTCGCCTTTTCGATGTATCCGGGCCTCACCCGCGGCGCCGTCGCGGCGCTGATGGCGCACGCCGATGATGACTTGAAAGCGCGCTATTTGCCCAAGCTGACGGTTGGCGAATGGGCCGGCACGATGAACCTGACCGAACCGCAGTGCGGCACCGACCTCGGCCTCATCAAGACGAAGGCCGTCCCGCAGCCGGACGGCTCCTACGCGATCACCGGACAGAAGATTTTTATTTCAGCGGGCGAGCACGATCTGACGGACAACATCGTGCATCTCGTGCTCGCGCGCATCGAGGGGGCGCCGGCGGGCACGAAGGGCATCTCGCTCTTCCTCGTGCCGAAGTTCCTGCTGAACTCCGAGGGAGCCGCCGGCGAGCGCAACGGCGTCGTTTGCGGCTCGATCGAGCACAAGATGGGGATTCACGGCAATTCGACCGCGGTCCTCAACTACGACGGCGCCAAAGGCTGGCTCGTTGGCGAGGAACATCGCGGCTTGCCCGCCATGTTCGTGATGATGAATGGCGCCAGGCTCGGCGTCGCCATCCAGGGTCTCGGAATTTCCGAGGTCGCCTATCAGAACGCCGCAGCCTACGCGAAAGAGCGCCGGCAGGGACGCTCGCTGAAAGGCGCAGCCGCGCCTGACAAGCACGCGGATCTTCTCCTGGTCCATCCGGACGTTCGGCGCATGCTGCTTGAAATTCGCGCGTTCAACGAAGCGGCGCGCGCGCTTCTGGTCTGGACCGCGCTTGCCGAAGACGAGGCGCGCCACGCCCCGGATGCGAAGACGAGACAGACAGCCGATGATCGGCTGGGCTTGATCACCCCCGTGCTCAAAGGCGTGTTCACCGACTTTGGATTCGCCAACGCGGTCAAGGCGCAGCAGGTGCTTGGCGGCCACGGCTATATCGCCGAATGGGGCATGGAGCAGTTCGTGCGCGATGCGCGCATTGCGATGATCTACGAAGGCGCAAATGGCGTGCAGGCGCTGGATCTCGTCGGCCGAAAGCTGGCGAAGGATGGCGGCCGCGCAGTGATGGCGTTCTTCGGCGAAATCAACGGCTTCCTCGCCGCCAACAAGGACGACGCCGCCCTTGCGCCTTATCTCAGCGGCCTCAAGTCCTCGCTCGGTCATCTCCAGCAAGCCACGATGTGGCTCTCGGCAAACGGCCTTAAGAACCCAGATAACGCCGGCGCCGGTTCCTATGATTATATGCATCTCATGGGCCTGACCGCGCTGGGCTACATGTGGGCGCGGATCGTCAAGGCGGTATTGGCTCGACAGGCGAACTCGGACAGCACCCCCGCCCTCGATGCGAAATTGACCCTCGCGAAGTTCTTCAACGAGCGTATGCTGCCGGAAACGGCGGCGCATCTGGCGCGGCTCAGCGCCGGCGCGGAGGCCCTCATGGCGCTCCCGGCCGACGTATTCTGAAGCAGGAGGCGGCGGCCATGAGCTGGACCGGCGGATGCCAGTGCGGGGCGGTGCGCTACCGGCTCGACGCCGAACCCGCGCGCTCGAATGTCTGCCATTGTCGCATGTGCCAAAAGGCGGCCGGCAGCCCGTTCATGGTGTTCGCGGGCGTGACGATGTCCAATTTCGTCTGGACGCGCGGGACGCCAAAAACCTTCGCCAGCTCCGACATTGCCGAGCGCGGATTTTGCGCCGAATGCGGGACGCCGCTGAGCTATTTCATCCCCGGCCGGGACTGGATTTCTGTAACGATCGGCAGCCTTGACCGGCCGGCCGACGTTCCGCCCGCGATGCAATACGGCGCCGAGTCGAAATTGCCGTGGGCCGACGCCATATCCAGCCTGCCCGTTCGAGATTTCACCGCCGCGCTCGAGGGCCGCGCCGTTCGTTCGCACCAGCATCCGGACCACGAGACCTGACGAAGCATAGCGGCCCGCGAGCCGCATGGAGAGACGCGATGACCGAAGCCATTATCTACGACCACGTGCGAACGCCGCGAGGACGCGGCAAACCGGATGGCTCGCTGCACACCGCTTCGACTCTCCACTTGGCCGCGACTGCGTTGAAGGCGATCAAGGATCGCAACCATCTTGATCCCGTTGGTGTCGACGACGTGGTGATGGGCTGCGTCGATCCGGTTGGCGAAGCGGGCGGCGACATCGCCCGCATGGGGGCGCTCGCCGCGGGCTTTGGCGACACGGTGCCCGGCGTTCAGATCAACCGGTTCTGCGCGTCGGGCCTCGACTCGGTCAATTTCGCCGCTGCTCAGGTGATGAGCGGACAGCACCTGCTGACGATTGGCGGCGGCGTCGAATCGATGAGCCGCGTCGGCATCGGCGCCTCAGGAGGCGCATGGCCAGCTGATCCTTCGCTGGCGATTCCAGCTTATTTCATGCCTCAGGGCGTGTCGGCGGATTTGATCGCGACAAAATACGGCTTCTCGCGCGACGACGTCGACGCTTACGCGGTCGAGTCGCAGAAGCGCGCCGCGGCCGCCTGGAAAGAGGCGCGCTTCAAAGGCTCGATCGCGCCGGTCCTGGACGTCAATGGCCTGCCCTTACTCGAGCGCGACGAGCATATGCGCCCTGGGACGGACATGCAGTCGCTGGCTTCGCTCAAGCCTTCGTTCGTCATTCCCGGCGAGCAAGGCGGCTTCGACGCGGTCGCCGTCCAGGCGCATCCCGACGTCGAGCGCATCATCCATGTTCATCACGCCGGCAATTCATCGGGCATCGTCGACGGCGCCGCCGCCGTCTTGTTGGGCTCGCGTGAGGCGGGCGCGAAAGCAGGCCTCAAGCCGCGTGCAAAAATCCGCGCCTTCGCCAACATCGGCTCCGAGCCCGCGATCATGCTGACGGGCCCGGTCGACGTGACCAGGAAGGTGCTGGCGCGATCGGGCATGTCGATCGACGACATCGACCTCTTCGAGATCAACGAGGCATTCGCCTCGGTCGTGCTGCGGTTCCGCCAGGCTTTCGACCTCGACGACAGCAAGGTCAACGTCAACGGCGGTGCGATTGCGATGGGCCATCCGCTCGGCGCGACCGGCGCGATGATCCTCGGCACGGCGCTCGACGAACTTGAGCGGACGGGAAAGAGCACCGCGCTCATCACGCTGTGCATCGGCGGCGGCATGGGCACCGCCACGATCATCGAGCGCGTCTGACCCACGAGACGGAGTTTCTCACATGAACCTGACCAACTTTCGCTTCGAGACCGACGCCGACGGCATTGCGCTTGTGACCTGGGACATGCCGGGCCGGTCGATGAACGTGATCAACGCCGAGGTCGTCAGCGAACTCGGCCAGATCGCCGACACAATCGCAAGCGACCCAGCCATCAAAGGCGCCGTCTTCACCTCGGGCAAGGATGGCTTCGCGGCGGGAGCGGACCTGACGATGCTCGAGATCGCGGGCAAGGAATACGCGCGCCGCGCCAAGGCTGAAGGCAAGGACGCGGCCATGCGCGCGCTCGTCGACGGGACGAAGCAACTGTCGCTCGTCTACCGTCGGCTCGAAACCTGCGGCAAACCGATCGCGGCCGCGATCAACGGCGTGTGCATGGGCGGCGGTTTCGAACTGGCGCTGGCTTGCCACTATCGCGTCGTCGCCGATACGGACAAAGCGCGCGTCGGACTGCCGGAGATCAAGGTCGGCCTCTTTCCCGGCGC
>DATCEJ010000378.1:0-3428 GCA_036510135.1 Roseiarcus sp.
ACCCTGCGGCTGCAGATCACGACTCCATCGCAGATAGATCTCGGCGGCTTCGCCACGCAACGTCGCCGGCCAGCCTGGGTCGGGTGCGTTAACAGCACGGGCCGTCACTGCACACTTGGCTCGGAAAGCGCAAGAGCAAGAATTCCTTGAGCCCTTGTTCGGCCGCGGTGCGCGCTTCATGAAGGAGATGGCACCAGCTTCCGTCCGAGTTATGCTTGCCGATCAGCTCCTCCGCCCTGTGCTGCCGCTCCTCCCCTGCGCCCTCGCTAACCATGCCAATGGGCGCGCCGCTCTGGTCGAGAATGGGAACCCCGCTGATTTGCTTTTGGAGCAGAAGTTGAGCGATGTCCCGAACCGGCGTCTCCCCAGTCGCCGAGATAACTGCGCTCGTCATAACGTCACGTGCGTTCATGAATTGCGGCCAACGGGACGTCAATCTCGCAGACCACGCCGCTCCGCTTGAATTGCATTCGCGTCGAGCCCGAGAATTGCTCCGCGAAGCCTTTTTCGATGAGGACCATCCCGAAGCTTCGACGCGCCGGCTCTCCAACGGGAGGCCCACCCTTTTCGCTCCATTTGAAATGAAATGTACCGCCACGCTCATCGACTTTCGTCGCGATGTTCACGTGTCCGTTGGGGACTGTCAGCGCCCCGTGTTTACTCGCATTCGTGCACAATTCATTGATCGTCATAACGAAGGGAAGCGCTGCAGCGGGATTAATTCGTATCGGCGTGGATTGGATTAGGAACTGCTCCCGACCGGGTGTTTCAAAAGGTTCAATTGCCGTTTTCAACAATTCAGGCAGCATTGCGCCCGCCCAGTTCGTCCGTAGAAGCAGGTCATGGACCCGACCTAAAGCCCCCAACCGCGCCGAGATTGCCTCGCCAGCGTGCGGCAAATCAACGGCGGTGCGCACACTTTGGTTGGTGATCGACTGCACGATTGCCAGGGTGTTTTTCACCCTGTGGTGCAATTCTTCCAGTATGAGTCGCTGTAGTTTTTCTGCGCTATCGCGTCTCGCAGCGTCAGTCGCGGCGTGCTCAAGAAGCCTCCGCAGGCTCGCGTTTTCGAGTTCAAGTTTGAAATCGCCTTCGCTCATGTCCGCAAAACCCCGCGAGTTGGGGTATTAATACACGCAGACCGGCGCGGGGGCGATATTTCCGCGGGCCCGTGTGACTGCCTTGAAGACCGCGCCCGCCCCCATGAGCAGGACGCAAGCCGCCGCTCATGGCAAATTGAGGCCTTTGCCGCCGGGCGCGGCTCAACATTGTCGGAACGTATGTCGAGAACGAGAGCGGCGCGAAGCTCACCCGGCCGGGCTACTGACGGATCAATGACGACGCTCCTTCGAGCTCTTGTTCACTCCGCGTAAACCATTGATTTGTTTGGAGGCCTCGCCCGGAATCGAACCGGGGTGCAAGGATTTGCAGTCCTCTGCGTAGCCACTCCGCCACGAGGCCGACGATGAAGCCAAGCAGCATCGCGAGACGCGGCTATACCAAGGATTCAATCCAGCTCGCAAGGCGCTTCCTGCGTTTCCGCACCTTGACTCAATGCTCCGCCAAAGGCGAGTGACGCAGCAGCGGCAAGCCGAGAAAATACGCCGCCGTCGCGATCAGGCCCCAGCCGACCCAGGCCTGGGGCGCCAAGTTCTCGGCGATCGCTATCGCCGCAAGGGCAAACCACGCGCATGTCATTGCAATGGTCAGACCGCGCAGCCGAATAACCCGCAACGGGTGGACGAAGACGACCGGCGTGAACATGAGCGCCGCCGCGCCAAGCAGGATAACCGCGCTAATCACCCACGGGGGTCGAAGCACAAACATATAGAGGACGACGATATTCCAGGTGGCTGGAAAGCCGCGAAACCACAAGTCGTCGGTCTTCATCCTTGTGTCAGCGAAATAGAGCGCGGACGCGATCGTGACAATGAGTCCGATCCAAAACGAGGCCTGGGTAGGCATGAGGTCCGAGCGCCAGAGCGCCACCACCGGCACCAGCACGTAGGTGAGGAAATCGATCACCAAGTCGAGAACCGTCCCGTCAATCGATGCTGCGGTGATTTTCACCTTCGCCGCTCTTGCCAGCGTGCCATCGATTCCGTCGATGAACAGCGCGAGCCCAAGCCAAGCGAAGCAGATCGCGAAATTCCGCTCGATCGCCGCGTACAACGCGAGCACCGCCACCGCCCCGCCCGAGGCCGTGAAGAGATGGACTGAGAAACCCGCGGCGCTTGCAACGTCCACGGGCCGCTTTTCGATCGACATGCCCTGCCCTGTCCGCCTGCCGCGCGACCCGCTTCATGGGTCAGGCGTTGGCTTGACCTTATAGCGTCCGCCTTGTCAAAGTTGCACAACGCCGTCTCCCCAATCGCAAAGCTGAGCAATTGGCGGTGGCAAGGAAGCGCCCGGGGAGACCGACGATGACCAACCGCGATGAGCCTTCCCGCTGCGACTCGAACATCCTGATCGGGGGAGCGGGGCTTGCCGGACTGACTGCCGCGTACGGCATGGCCAAGGCCGGGTTCGACGTCATCTGCTGCGGCGCCGCCGAGCGGACCGGGCGGGGACGCACCGTTGCGCTGCTCAACCAATCGGTCGCCTTTTTAAAATCCCTTGGTCTGTGGGCTGATTTGGAACCCCATGCCGCACCTTTGCGGGCTTTGCGCCTCATTGACGATACCGGGGCGTTGTTTCCGCCCCGTCCGGTCGAATTCCACGCGGCGGAAGTCGATCTCGACGCCTTCGGCTGGAATATCGAAAACGACCTTATGGCCGAGGCGCTCGCGGCCAAGATCACGGACATTCCCAGCGTCGAGCGCGTCGCTACCGGGATCAAGGCGTACGATTTTTCCGCCGGGGCCGTCCGGGCGACGCTCGGAGACGGGCGCGAGATCGTAGCCCGGCTTGCGATCGGCGCAGACGGCCGGGATTCGAAGGCGCGTCGCGCCGCGGGCCTCACAGCGCGCACCCATCGCTATCCACAGATGGCCCTGACCGCGCATCTCGCCCATCGGTTGCCGCACGACGACTTCTCGACCGAGTTCCATACCCGCGGCGGCCCGTTCACCCTCGTTCCGCTGCCGCCGCGCCCGACAACGCCCAACCGCTCGAGCCTTGTCTGGGTGATGGCGCAAGAGGACGCGCGCCGACGCGAGGGGCTCGACGACGAAGCGCTTTCGCGCGAGATCGAACGTGAGGCGCACTCGCTGCTCGGCGCCATGCGCATCGAGGGCGAGCGGGGATTCTTCCCCCTGATTCGCCAGACTGTCCCGACGATCGCAGCCGAAAGGCTGGCGCTCGTTGGCGATGCGGCGCATGTCCTGCCGCCGATCGGCGCGCAAGGGCTCAATCTTGGCTTGCGCGACGTCGAGGCGATCGTCGCTTGCGCGGTCGAAGCGCGAACGGAAGGGCGCGACATCGGCGGA
>DATCEJ010000379.1:0-10243 GCA_036510135.1 Roseiarcus sp.
CAAGCCCGTCTACAATTTCCGTTCGGATGGCCGCGAGTTCGCCTCGGGCCGGTGCCTCATCCCCGCCGACGGCTTTTACGAGTTCACCGACCCGGCGGACAAGAAAAAGAAACGGAAGGACAAGTGGCTGTTCACCAAGGCCGGCGAGTCGTGGTTTTGCGTCGCCGGGATCTGGCGGGCCGATAAGCAAGTCGGCGAGGCCTTCACGATGTTGACGATGCCGCCCGGCCCCGACATCGCGCCTTACCACGCCCGGCAGATCGCGATTCTCGATCGCGCGGATTGGGTCGCCTGGCTCGATCACGTGGTTTCAGCCAAGGCGATCCTGAAGCCGCTGCCCGCGGGCAGCCTTGCGGTCGAACAGGTCGGTTAGGCGCGTCGGTCGCGCCCTTTCGCATAGGCGCACATGAGCAAAAGAATGAGCCAGCCAGCGGCTCCTGCGAATACGATCGTCACGGTAGTTTCCTCTAGAATTTGGTTGGGTGGTCAGCGTCGGAAGTGCAGATTCGTTCCGTTACATCCGCTCGGCAATTTTGAAGACGAGCCAGCCGAGACCGGCGAAGCTCAAGCCCCAAAGAACCATGACCGTGATCATCGCCTCGACCCCACTTTTTACAGGATGATTAGGAATTTACCGCGCGATAGCAAGTAACAAATTGTTAAAGGCAAATCGCCGATGAAACCTTCTCCTCATCCCATCGACCGATTTGTATACCCCTGTCTGGCGACGCGCCGTGACGCCGCTCACACTTCGTTAGCCATGCGGAAGCGAAGAAGCTTCGGGTTCGTGCTCGCGCCACGCGTCGAGAGGGGACCGCGCCGCGCCAAAGAAAACGAACGGCGAATAATGCGCCGGGGAACTCGGTCCTAACGGAAGATTAACCTTGAGGTCCTAGAGCGTTGATACCCATGGGGTCCCATGCTATCCCACGCTGTCCCGCCATTCGACTGCGCCTCCGCGCTGTCGCCTAAAACTGCAAAACAGCGGCTGGGGCGGGCTTGCTTGCGCGCCGAAGGGCTGTCTGGTGGATCGTTTTCTTTCGAACTTCACCCACCGGTTCGACGCCAAAGGACGCATTTCGATTCCGGCCTCGTTCCGTCAGGTGCTGACGAAGGACGGCTTCGCGGGCGTCTACGCTTATCCGTCGCTGGACGCGCCGGCGCTCGATTGCGGCGGCAACGCGCTGATCGCCGAGATCGATTCGCTGCTGCAGACAATGCCGCCTTATTCGCAGTCCCGCGACGCTTTCGCGACGGCGCTTTTGGGCATGAGCGAAGTGCTGCGCCTGGACGCGGAGGGCCGGGTCTTTTTCGAGGAACGGCTCAAGACGGCGATGGGGCTCGGCTCCGAGGCGGTGTTCGTCGGGCAGGGGCACAAGTTCCAGATCTGGGAGCCGACACGCTTCCAGGCTCATCTCGATCAGGCGCGGGAGCGCGTCCGGCGCCTACGCGCGGAGCGCGACGCGCTTGCGCCGCCTGGCGCCTCGGGATGAGCGCTGCGCCGGCAGCGTCCACGGCCCATGTTCCTGTTCTGCTTCAGGAGGCGATGGAGGCGCTCGATCCTCGCGAAAGTGGCGTCTATGTCGACGGCACGTTTGGCGCCGGTGGCTACACGCGCGCGCTTCTTGACCGCGGCGCGCGCGTGATTGCGCTCGATCGCGACCCCTCGGCGATTCGGGCCGGCGAAGCGCTCGTAACTTTGTCGAGCGGCCAGCTTGAACTTGTGGAAGCGCGCTTTGGCGAGCTCGACGAGGTCGTGAAGCGCCTCGGCGTCGGCGCCGTGGATGGCGTCGTGCTCGACATCGGCGTTTCGTCCATGCAGCTCGACGAGGCCGCGCGCGGCTTCTCGCTGCGCTTTGACGCTGCCCTCGATATGCGCATGGGGAGCAGCGGCCGTTCGGCCGCCGACATTCTGCGCGACGAAGACGAGGCGACGATCGCCGACATTCTGTTTCACTTCGGCGAGGAGCGGGCCTCGCGCCGGATCGCGCGCGCCATCGTCGCCGACCGCGAAACAAAGCCGTTCACGTCGACGCTGGAGCTTGCCGGGATGATCGCGCGGGTCGCGCCGGCGCGGCGCGGCGAACTTACCCATCCCGCAACGCGCGCCTTCCAGGCGCTGCGCATCGCCGTCAACGACGAGCTCGGCGAGCTCGCGCGCGGACTTTTCGCCGCGGAGCTTTTGCTCAAACCCGGCGGTCGCCTTGTAGTTGTGACGTTCCACTCGCTTGAGGATCGAATCGTCAAGCAGTTCTTCGCTGGTCGTTCAGGTCGCGGACGAGCCGCCTCGCGCCGCTTGCCTGGCGAACCTGTCGAGGCCGAGCCGACATTCGAGGTTCCGCGCGGCCAGCCAATCGAGACAAGCGCAGCAGAGGCAAGCGCAAATCCGCGCTCGCGTTCAGCGAAATTGCGGTTTGGCGTGCGCACTAGCGCACCGCCGCAAGGGCGGGATCAGGGAATAGAGGCGCTGGCGCGATTGCCAGCGCGGAGGGGGAGATAGGACCGATGTGGCGTATTCTGCACGCGTTCGCCATCGCTGCGCTGATCGGGTCGGCGGCTTACGTCTATGGCGTCAAATACCGCACGATCTACGCGTCTGAGCAGCTGGTGAAGACGCGCCATCTCATCAACAGAGAGAAGGACGCGATCAATCTCCTGCGCGCCGAATATGCGCATCTCGCGCGGCCCGACCGCGTGCAAACGCTCGCGGATTCGAAGCTCGGCCTGCAGCCGCTGGCTTTGAGTCAGATCGCGACCGTCACTGAATTGCCTGACGCCCAGCCCAAGACCGACTCGATCGGCCGTACGCTCGAATCGCTCGGCTTCACGGCTGACAATTCGACCCCGGCTGTCACCGCCTCCGCCTCAACACCGCAGCTGAGGTGAGACATGGCCGAGACCCCGACAGACTCAACAGCTTTACCGAAGGCGCGCTCGAAGCCGCGTCTCAGGCTCCTGGACGCTTTGGCTGATGCTGAGATCGCATGGCTCAGACGCTATCTGCCAAAGAATTTCGGCGTCGATTTGGAGCCCGCAGGGGCGCGACTCCCCCAGCCGGCAGGAGCAAACAAAGCCAAACTCAAGGCGTTCGCGCGCCAGCTTCTTTCGACCCGGCTCGACCGTTCGAGCGCGCGCATCCGCACCGTAGCGCTTGTGCTGTTCGTCGCCTATGCCGGGATCGGCGTGAAGCTCCTCGCGCTTGGCCTCTCGCGTGACCCGCCGCAGACGTTGAAGACGGCGGCCGATGGCGCAGTCTCCGGCGCCAGGCCCGATTTATTGGATCGGAATGGCGAAATCCTCGCGACCGACATCAAGACCACGTCGGTGTTCGCCGAGCCCAACCGCATCATCGACATCGACGAGGCGGTCGAGCTCATCACCGCGGTGCTTCCGGACATCAATGCGAAGGAGCTGCGCGAGCGGCTGAGCTCGAAGAAGGGCTTCATCTGGGTCAAGCGCCATATCACGCCGAAGGAGCGGGCGGAGATCTTTCATCTCGGCCTTCCCGGCGTCGGGTTCCTGCCGGAGAATATGCGCGTCTATCCCAACGGCCCGATCGGCGCCCATGTGATCGGTTTCGTCGACGAGGACAATGTCGGCATCGCCGGCATGGAGAAATATCTCGACCAGCAGAGCCTGACTGACCCGCATGTCCCCGGCTTCATGGTCGATCCCGACAGCCTGAAGCCGGTGCGCCTCTCGCTCGATCTCAAGGCCACGCATGCGCTGCGTGACGAACTGGTCGATGGGCTGGATCGCTTCCACGCCAAGGCCGCGGCGGGCATGATCATCGATGTCAACACCGGCGAAGTCATCGCGCTCGAGTCGTTGCCCGATTTCGATCCCAACGACCCGGGCGATGTGCGCGATCCGACCAAGATCAACCGCATCAGTGTCGGCGTCTATGAAATGGGCTCGACCTTCAAGGCGCTTTCGCTCGCCATGGCGCTCGAATCTGGCAAGGTCAATCTCGGCTCGCATGTGGACGCGCGCGACAGCTTGCGTTACGGGCGATTCACGATTCACGACTTTCACGCGACCCATCGCGTGTTGACGGTGCCCGAAGTGTTCACCCATTCCTCGAACATCGGCGCCGCGCGGCTGGCGCTGATGGTTGGCGTCGAAGGCCACAAGGCCTTCCTAAAAAAGATGGGCCAGCTTGACCGCCTGCGCACCGAGTTGCCTGAGAGCGCCGAGCCGCTGGTGCCCAAACACTGGGGGCTTCTCAACACGATGACCATCGCTTTCGGTCAGGGCCTCAATGTCGCGCCCATCCAGGCGGTAATGGCGGTGTGCGCGCTGGCTAACGGGGGCGAGATGATGACGCCAACCTTTCTGCCACGAACCGAAGAGGAGGCGGCGAAGGTCAGCCATCGCGTGATCAGCGAACAGACTTCCGAGTCGATGCGCTACCTGATGCGCTCCAACGCGACCCATGGGTCCGCAAGTTTCGCCAACATTCCCGGTTACTACGTCGGCGGCAAGACGGGGACGGCCGACAAGATCATCCACGGGCATTATTCGCAGAACAGGGTTTTCAACACCTTCATGGCGATCACGCCAGCCGACAAACCGAAATATCTTTATCTGACGATTTATGACGATCCGCAGCCCGCGCCCGAGGATCATGGATATCATACCGCCGCCTATAATGCCGGACGCGTCGCCGGCGCGCTTATCCGCCGGGTCGAACCGCTTGAGGGCGTGCCGCCGATGAAGGAGGCGCCAACGCAGCCGTTCCCCATTATCGCCCGATTGGGGTATGGAGCCGACGCCGACAAGACCGGCAAGGAGTGAGCGCAAGGGCGATGAGACGGCTTGGCGACATCCTCGAGCTCAAGGACGCCGATCGCGCGCTCGCGTCGTGCGCCATTGCGGGGCTTGCGTTCGACAGCCGAAAGACGGGGCCCGGCGATGTTTTTTTCGCGCTTGCCGGGGCGAAGGACGATGGCCTCAAGCATATGGACGAAGCGGTGGCGAAGGGCGCGGCAGCGATTATCGCCGAGCGTTGGGCGGAAACCCCCAACACGGCCTTCGTCAAGGTCGCCGACGCCCGCGCTGCATTGGCTCACGCCGCGGCGCGCTTCTATCCGCGTCAGCCGGAAACGATCATCGCGGTGACCGGCACCAGCGGAAAAACTTCGGTCGCCGCCTTCGTTCGCCAGATCTGGCAGGCGCTTGGACGAGAGGCTGCTTCGATCGGGACGATCGGCGTCGTGTCGCGCCCGCTGACCATTTACGGGTCCCTGACGACGCCGGATCCGATCGCTCTGCATGAGCTTCTCGATCGGCTTGCCTCGAACGGCGTCACCAACCTCGCGATCGAGGCCTCCTCGCACGGTCTCGACCAGAAGCGGCTTGACGGCGTGCGGCTCGCAGCGGGCGCGTTCACCAATCTGACGCGCGACCATATGGACTATCATGCGTCGGTCGAGGACTATCTCAAGGCCAAGCTTCGGCTGTTCCAGGACCTTTTGCCCGAGGGCGCGCCGGCGGTCATCGATGCTGACAGCGCCATCGCTCAGCGCGTGATTGCGGCGGCGCGGGCGCGCGGGCTCGATGCCGTGACTGTCGGCGTGAAAGGCGAGACGATCCGCCTGAATTCCGCCACGCGCAACGGACTGTCGTCTGCGCTTGACCTTCAGTTCGGCGGCCGAAGCCTTCGCGTGAACTTTCCCCTTGCAGGCGACTTCCAGATCTCCAACGCCCTTGTCGCCGCCGGACTTTGCATCGCCACGGGCAGCAAGGCGGAGGGGGTATTCGAAGGGCTTCAAACGCTGGAAGGCGCGCCGGGACGCCTTGAGCGCATCGGCGATGTCCGCGGCTCGACCGTCTTTGTCGACTACGCGCATAAGCCCGACGCGCTCGAAAAGGCGATTGCCGCGCTGCGTCCGTTCGTGCGTGGGCGTCTGGTCGTGGTGTTCGGGTGCGGCGGCGACCGCGATCCAGGAAAGCGGCCGATCATGGGCGAGATCGCTGCGCGTTGCGCTGACGTCGTGATTGTGACCGATGACAACCCTCGCTCTGAAAATCCCGCGGCGATACGCGCGCAGATCTTGGCCAGCGCGCCTTCGGCGATCGAGATCGGCGACCGCGCGGCAGCCATTCGCGCAGGGGTCACGATGCTTCGTGACGGCGATGCGCTGCTGATCGCGGGCAAGGGCCACGAAACTGGACAGATTGTGGGCGACAAGACGCTGCCGTTCTCTGACGCCGACGAGGCGCGTGCGGCGCTCACGGAGGCGCAATGACCGCGCTCTGGACCCAAGCCGAACTGAGCGCAGCGCTCGGCGCTCGGCCGAGCAGCGTGCTGGACACGACTGTCAATGGGGTCTCGATCGACAGCCGGACGCTTGAGCCTGGCGACCTTTTCTTCGCCATCCGGGGCGATGCGCACGATGGTCATGATCACGTCGCGCGCGCTTTCGAAGCCGGCGCCTCGGCCGCCGTCGTTTCGCGTGAGCGAGCGGCGCAGCTCGCTGCTCTCGGTCCTGTGTTCGCTGTCGACGGCACCCTGAAGGCGATGGGGCGGCTGGGCGTCGCCGCTCGTGCGCGCTCGAAGGCGAAGGTTGTCGCGGTGACAGGTTCGGTCGGCAAGACGACGGCCAAGGAAATGCTGCGCGCGATGCTGACCGCCTGCGGCGCAACGCACGCTTCTGCGGCTTCCTACAACAATCACTGGGGCGTGCCGTTGACGCTCGCGCGCATGCCGGCTGACGTGCGCTTTGGCGTGTTCGAGATGGGCATGAATCACGCGGGTGAAATCGCGCCGCTCACTCGCATGGCGCGGCCGCATGTCGCCCTCGTAACGACGATCGCCCCCGTCCACATCGAGCATCTCGGCTCGATCGAGGCCATCGCCGACGCGAAGGCTGAGATCTTCCTCGGCCTCGAGCCTCACGGAACTGCGGTCTTGAATCGCGATGCTCCGCAGTTCGAGCGGCTTGAGAAAGCGGCTACAGCGCGCGGCGCGGGGGTTAAGAGCTTTGGTGGCGGCGCCGATTGTGACGCCCAACTCCTCGACCTCGAGGCTGTCGACGGGGGCTCGCGGGTTAAGGCGCGCGCTCTCGGCCGCGAATTCACATTCGAACTCGGAGCGCCCGGAGCTCACATGGCGCAGGACGCGCTTGGCGCGCTCCTGGTTGCGGAAGCGCTTGGCGCTGACCTTGAGGCCTGCGCTGCGGCGCTCCAGTCTTTCTCGCCGCAGAAGGGCAGGGGCGAGCGCTTCTTGCTGCCAACAGCTGATGGTCCCGCGACCATCATCGACGAAAGCTACAACGCCAATCCCGCCTCGATGCGGGCGGCCCTGGCCCTGCTCGCGGCAGCCAAGCCGGGGCCGAAAGGGCGCCGCATCGCGGTCATCGGCGACATGCTCGAGCTAGGACCGAAGGCGGCGGCGATGCACGCCGAACTCGCCGCTGACCTCAGCGCCAACAACGTGGATTTGTTGTTCGGCGCAGGCCCGCTCACGCGCGCGTTGTTCGAGGCGGCGCCCGCGTCGATGCGGGCCGCCTGGACCGAGCGGTCGGCCGACTTGACCGACGAAGTCGCCCGGACCTTACGTGCCGGCGACATTGCGATGATCAAGGGTTCCAACGGGAGCCGGATGGGCCCGCTCGTCACGGCGCTGCGCGGTCGCTTCGCTCATGACGCGGGAGGCTAGGACATGCTGACCTGGCTGGCGGAGCTCCCAGGCGCTTTCCACCTGTTCCGATACCTCACTTTCCGCACGCTGGGCGCTGCGGGGACCGGACTTTTTCTTGTCTTCTTCTTCGGGCCGACGATCATCTCCGCGTTGCGCCTGAAACAGGGCAAGGGCCAGCCGATCCGTGTCGATGGACCGGCGTCGCACCTTCTGAGCAAAAAGGGCACGCCGACCATGGGCGGGCTCATGATCCTGTTCGGGCTCTTCGTCTCGGCTTTGCTGTGGGCCAATCTCGAAAGCCCCTATGTGTGGATCGTGCTGTTCGTCACCGCGGGCTTCGCCGTGATCGGATTTTACGACGACTATCTGAAAGTGACGAAACAGTCGGACCGCGGATTCTCGGGTCTCGCGCGACTTTTTGGCGAATATGTCATTGCAGCGCTCGCCTGCTATGCGCTGATGCGGGTCGGCGCCAACGGCGCGACAGAGCTTGCGGTGCCGTTCGTGAGCGGCTTCGTGTTCGATTTCGGCTGGGCGTTCCTGCTGTTCGGGCCGTTCGTCATTGTCGCTTTCGGCAATGCGGTCAATCTCACGGACGGCCTGGACGGGCTCGCGATCGTGCCGGTGATGATCGCGGCCGCGACGCTCGGGCTCATCGCCTATATCGCGGGCAACTATGTCTATTCGCACTACCTTCTCATCAATCATGTGCCGTTTGCCGGCGATCTCATGGTGGTCAGCGGCGCGTTGATTGGCGCGGGCGTTGGCTTCTTGTGGTTCAACGCCCCCCCAGCCCAGATCTTCATGGGCGACACGGGGTCGCTGGCGCTCGGGGGACTGCTCGGCACAACAGCGGTCGCGATCAAGCACGAGGTCGTACTGGCTGTGATTGGCGGATTGTTCGTGATGGAGGCGGCGTCCGTCGTCGTGCAGGTGGTGTCGTTCAAGCTCACCGGCCGACGCGTGTTTCGCATGGCGCCCATTCATCATCATTTCGAGCAGCTCGGTTGGTCGGAGCCGCAGATCGTCATGCGCTTCTGGATCATCGCCTTCGTGCTCGCGATGGTCGGTCTCGCCTCGCTGAAGCTGAGGTGACGATGATTCCGGTCGAGACCCTGCGTGGGCAGAGTGTCGCTCTCTTCGGACTTGGCGGGTCGGGGCTGTCGACGGCGCGGGCGCTTGTCGCGGGCGGCGCCGAGGTGGCCGCATGGGACGACAACCCTGCTGCACGGGAGCGCGCCGCGGCCGCAGGCGTCGCGCTGGTCGATCTCGCTCATGCCGACTGGCGCGACTTCCGGGTGTTCGTGCTTGCGCCGGGCGTGCCGCTGACCCACCCGAAGCCGCACTGGACTGTGAACCTCGCGGACGGGGCGGGGGTTCCAATCATCGGCGATGTCGAGCTCTTTGTGCGTGAGCGTGGCGTGAGGGCGCCCGACGCGCCGTTTGTCGCGATCACCGGCACCAATGGCAAATCGACGACCACGGCGCTGATCGCCCATGTGCTCAGGGAGGCGGGGCGAGAAGTCGCGATGGGCGGCAACATCGGCGTGCCGGTCCTCGATCTGCCGCCCCCTGCGGCAGGGCGGGTCCATGTCGTCGAGTGTTCGTCCTATCAAATTGATCTTGCCCCCTCGCTCGCGCCCAGCGTCGGATTGCTGATCAACATCACGCCCGACCATCTCGATCGGCATGGCGATCTCGCCCGCTACGCGGCGATCAAGGAGCGGCTGGTGGCGAACGCCGAGATCGCGCTGGTCGGCGTCGACGACGAGCCTTGCCGCGACATCTACGCGCGATTGAGGGCGCGCGCCGGGGCGGCGCGCCTCCTTGCTGTCTCGGGGACGGAGTCTCCGCTCGCCGACGTCTGGGTCAGCGAGCGCCGCGTGATGGCCCGAGGGGAAGCAGGGCCAGCGGCCGATCTCGCGGGCGCACGGGCGCTTCGCGGCGCTCACAACGGCCAGAACGCGGCGTTCGCTTACGCCGCCGCGAGCGCGCTTGGCGTCGAGCGCGATTCCATTGCACGCGCTTTCGAGACGTTTCCCGGCCTTGCGCATCGCATGGAAGAGGTCGGCCTGTTTGGCCGGGTGCTGTTCATCAACGATTCGAAAGCGACCAACGCTGACGCCGCCGAGAAGGCGCTCATGTCGTTCCACGATATTCATTGGATTCTTGGCGGCAGGCCGAAGGCGGGCGGTGTCGAGTCGCTGCGGCCGCTTTTTCGGCGCGTCGCCAAGGCGTACTTGATCGGCGAGGCGAGCGATGAATTCGCGCGCACGCTCGCCGGCGCTGTTCCCTTCGAGCGCTACGGAACTTTGGGCGCGGCTGTTGAGGCGGCGGCCGAGGATGCGGCGCGGTCGTCGGCGCGCGAGCCTGTGGTGCTGCTTTCGCCCGCCTGCGCGTCCTTCGATCAGTTCACGAATTTCGAGGCGCGCGGCGACGCCTTTCGGACGCATGTCACTAAATGGCTTGAGCAGCGCGCGGCAGCCGAAGCGCACACGCAAACGGGGAGATAGAGCGCATGGTTTCGAGAGTGGAACGCGGCCCCGTCGCCGATTGGATGCGCACTGCCGACCGGTGGCTGATCGGATCGTTCATAGC
>DATCEJ010000380.1:0-2672 GCA_036510135.1 Roseiarcus sp.
ATCCGCTAGGATCAGGGTCTGCAAGCCACAACAAAGTTGCAATTGTCGCGCCTATGGGCGCCGCTTAATGGATAGGGCGGTCGGCCTCGAGCCCAGGCCGCAGTCTGGAGAATCGAATGAAGCTCGCTACTGCATTTGGCCTCGCGGCCGCCTTTGTCGGGGTTGCCTGCATGGCCGCGCCCGCCAGCGCCGATGAGTTTACCCCGGCGCAGAAGCAGGAACTGGGCGCGTTCATCAAGACTTATCTCGTGAACAACCCGGAAGTGCTGCGCGACGCGATCGAAGCGCTCGACAAGCATGACAAGGAAACGGCGGACGCCGACCGCCAGAAAGTCGTCGCCAATCAGTCCGACGCTTTGTTCAGCTCTAAATATCAGGCGACCCTCGGCAATCCGAAGGGCAGCGCGACCCTCGTCGAATTCTTCGACTACAATTGCCACTACTGCAAAGGCGCGCTGCCGGACGTCACCAAACTCATGAAGGACGATCCGAACCTGAAGCTGGTTCTCAAGGATTATCCGGTTTTGGGGCCGGGCTCGGTCGAGGCGGCGAAGGTGGCCAGCGCCGCGCGCAATCAATTGCCGGGCGACAAGTTCTGGGCTTTCCACTCGAAGCTGCTTGCGACCCATGGCCCGGTCGGCAGGACCGAGGCGCTGGCGGTCGCCCGCGAGCTTGGCCTCGACATGGACAAGCTCGCCAAGGACATGGAGAGCCCCGAGATCAAGTCGGGCCTGAGCCAAGTCATGCAGCTCGCCGACGCTCTCCAAATCAACGGCACGCCTACTTTCGTCGTCGGCCAGGACGTCGTCGTCGGCGCGGTCGGTTACGACCAGCTCAAGGACAAGGTTGACGCCGTGCACAAGTGCGGCCACGCCACCTGCTGACGGCTGGCCGTTTCTGCCACGGAATTTCCATGAACGCGCCCGCCGGGCGTCATTTTGATTGACCGGCGGGGGCCGCGTTGACTGCACTGCAAGCGATTATCATGGCCGTGCTGCAGGGCGTGACCGAGCTTTTTCCGGTCAGCAGCCTCGGCCATGCGGTGATTTTGCCGCGGCTCCTGAACTGGGGAATCGACCTGAAGGCCCCGGACTGGCTCGCCTATCTGGTGGTCATGCATCTGGGCACTTCGATCGCGCTTTTCGCCTTCTTCTGGCGCGATTGGCTGAGCTTTCTGCGTTCTTTGATTAGCGCGCCGGACGCGCGCGCGAAGACGGACAGACGGACGTTTTTCTTCGTCGTTCTGGCGACCATCCCGGCGGTCATCGTCGGCGCCCTGTTTCGCAAGCTCCTGGGCGATGCTTTCGCCGCGCCCGCAATCGCCGCGTCGTTCCTGATCGTCAATGGTTTCATCCTCTATTTCGGCGACCGGATCGGCGAGGAATCGGTGGGTTCGCTCAGTCAGCTCAACTGGAAGGGGGCGCTGGCGGTCGGAGTCGCCCAATGCTTTGCGCTGATTCCGGGAATCTCGCGCTCTGGCGCGACGATGGTCGCCGGCGTCGTGGCGGGACTAAAGCACGCGGAGGCTGCGCGCTTTTCGTTTCTGATGGGCGCCCCGATCATTCTCGCCGCCAATGTCTATGAGGCGCCGAAACTGATGAAGGAGGGGGCGACGTTGGGGGGCATGGCGATTTTGTCCGGGGTGGTCGCCGGGATTTTCGCCTATCTGAGCCTGACGCTGCTGATGCGTTATTTCCGTAAGCACGAATTCGAGGCGATGAGTCCGTTCGCCTATTATTGCTGGGCGGCCGGCGTCGTAAGCTTAGGGATCATCGCCTTCGTTTGACGGAGGGTCTTGGCCCAAGGCCTTGACCCTCCCATATCTCAAAGGGACACGCGGAATGGCCCGCGCGTGAGGGCGTCATGGCGACCATCGAGTACATGCCGGCGCGGCTGACGCCGAAGGACACCGAGGACTTGAGGCGAGCGGTTGCATGCCTTGAGGGCGCGAGCTTCGCGCAGCGCCTGACCGACGCTGTCGGACGTCCGGTTGGAATGCTGAGCCGGGCGATGCCGCAATCGGCCCGGCGGGTGATCGCGCATGTGAGCGAGACCGCTCTCAGGGCCGCGCTCAAGTTCGCTTTGCGGACGCTCGACCTGAACGCATCGGCAAAGCCCGCGAACCGCGCTCATAAGCTCGCAGCCGCGGCGTCCGGGGCGGTTGGAGGCGCGCTGGGGCTCGCGGCGCTGCCGTTCGAATTGCCGATCTCGACCACGATCCTTCTGCGCTCGATCGCCGAAATTGCGCGCGAGGAAGGCGAAGATCTGGGCAACCCGGTGGCGGCTTTCGCCTGTGTCGAAGTGTTCGCGCTCGGCGGACAGGGGGGCGGAGAGGCCGCCTTCGAGAGTGGGTATTTCACGGTTCGGGCCGCGCTCGCCAAGTCCGTCAGCGACAGCGCGCGCTTTGTCGCAGCTCAGGGGGTCGCCGCCCTTCCCGCGCCAGTCGTGGCGCGGCTGATTTCGCAGATCGCCGCGCGCTTTGGGGTTGTGGTGAGCGAGAAGGTCGCCGCCCAGGCGGCGCCGATCCTGGGCGCGATCGGGGGCGCGGCGGTCAACGCCGCCTTCGCCGACCATTTCCAGACCTTGGCCCGCGGGCATTTCATCGTGCGGCGCCTGGAGCGTCAGCACGGCGCAAGCGTGGTTGCGTTCGAGTATCAGCGCTTGCAGGGCGA
>DATCEJ010000381.1:0-7084 GCA_036510135.1 Roseiarcus sp.
GAGCGTCTGTTCAATAACGAAGCGGGTCGCTCCGGGATCAAGACCCCAGGCGGGCTGATGCGCGATGAGCGCCGCCGGCTTCCTGTCGAACTCTCTCGCGACGACGATTTTCTGTTGGTTGCCGCCGGACAATCGCGCAGCCTTCGTCTCAGTCGAAGGCGCCCTGATGTCGTAGGCGCGCATAAGCACATTCGCCTTCAGGTTCAGTCCTGCAGGCGAAAGAAAGCCGCCTGACGCGAAAGGCGGTCGGGCGCTGTCACGCAGCATCAAGTTCTCCGCGACCGACATCGACTTCACCAGCGCCGTTTGGCCGCGGTCGGCGGGCATGTAAGCGAGGCCCGCATTGACGCGTCCGCCAACGGAGGCGTGCACAAGTTCGTGGCTATCGAGCCAGATCGAGCCCGCGATTGCCGGTTTCAAGCCTGCGAGGGTCTCGACGAGTTCCAGTTGACCGTTGCCGTCGACGCCCGCGACGCCGAGGACTTCGCCCGCTCGCACGTCGAAGGACAGCGGGCCAACGCCCCGACCATGGAGGCGATCGACCGAGAGCCGTATCGGGCCCCGCGGAGCCGTGCGCGGCGCATGCGGAATCGTGACGTCCCGTCCGACCATCATCGTTGCGAGCTCGGCGCGCGTGACGTCGCCGACGCGCGCGCTCCCGGAGACGCGGCCCAGCCGCAAGACGACAACGCGGTCGCAGACCTCCAGGACCTCCGGCAGCTTGTGGGTGATGAAGACAATGCCCTTCCCCTCAGTGCGGAGCCGCCGGAGGATTGACAGCAGTTCGGAAACTTCACTCGGCGCGAGATTGGAAGTCGGCTCGTCGAGGATCAGCAGGTGTGCGTCGCGCAGCACGGCCTTGAGGATCTCGACCCGCTGCCGGCGTCCAAGCGGCAGTTCGGCGACCATCGCGTCCGGATCGAGGCCAAGCCCGTAGCGGAGGCTCTCCTCCCGGACCCGCTTCGCCATTTCGCTCCGGCGCAGAATGCGGCCAGCCTCTGGCCAGCCGAGCATGACATTCTCGACCACCGTCATCGCGTCGACCAGCATGAAATGCTGGTGGATCATCGCAACGCCGCGCGCCATCGCGTCCGCCGGCCTGTGTCCGACGAGTGGTTGGCCGCGAAGAACGATTGACCCGGCATCCGGCGGAATCAGCCCGAACAGAACCTTCATGAGCGTGCTTTTTCCGGAGCCGTTCTCGCCCAGGAGTCCGAGGATCTCCCCGGCGCTAAGCTCGAGATCGACGCCGTCGTTCGCCCGCACCGGACCGAAGCTGCGAACGATGCCGCGCATTGCGAGAACGGGCGCCATGGTCCTTAAGGCCGTTGCAACCGGAGCCCGTCCGCGACGTCCACGCCGCGTGACATCCCGCAGGCCAAGCGCTACCCGCCGCTGCGGGCGTCTTGCTCCGTCGGCGCGATTTTTAGCGCCCCGGACTTGAACTGCGCCGCCAAGTCGTCGAGCTCCTTCACGACCGCGGCGGGCACGATCGGATTAAACGCCTTGCCGGGTTCGTATTCCAGCGAGGCGCCGGTGACGGGCGCCGTGTCGTAGCCATATTGAACAAACGTTCCGAACAATTTGCCCGACTTCACCTGATCGGCGGTGCTTCCAAACATCGCCGGCCAGTCCTCAACAATGTTTGTAAGCACCGCTTCAGGCGCGATCTTGGTCTGATCCGGTCCACGCCCGGTCGCGTAGACCTTCTTTTCCTTCGCAGCCTGGATGAGTCCTGTTTCCGCAGCGTTGAGTTTGCCGGTGATGACGTCGGCGCCTCCCGCAATCAAGGAGAACGCGGCTTCCTTCGCCTCCGCCGCGTCCTCCATATCCTTGATATAGATGATGCTGACTTTCGCCCCGGCTTTCTCCGCGCAGATGCGGAACCCGCCGGCTTGCGCGGTTATGTTCGGAACGCCTTGCAATCCGTAGACGCCTCCCACCTTGCCGGTCTTGCTCATCCGAGCCGCAAGGTGACCGAGCTGACAACCAAACTGCGCGTTGTTCCAGTCTATCGACATCACGTTTGGCGGCTTGCCTTCATTGCCGCTGACCGCGATGAACTGCGTCTTGGGAAAATCAGGAGCAACCTGCTCCATCGCCGAGACGAAACGCCCGGAGTGGCCCATGACGATCTCGTAGCCCTGGTTGGCGTAGTCGCGCAAAGCTTCGGCTTCGTCGGCGTCGGAAACGTTCTCCGAATAGGCGGTCTTGAAGCCGTGCGACTCGAGGCTCTTCAGGATCGAGTAGCCGAGCGCGTTCCAGCTCTGATCGTTGGCGCTTCCGGGCAGCAAAATAGCGGCTTTATCTTCTGCGTGAGCAGTCGAGGCGCCAACCAAGGCGAGGGCCAGTAACACGCCAGCCAGGAAGGCGGAGCGGCGCAGCGAGAGTGAAGTCTTCATGGAATGAACCTCTCATGTCGCTCGGGCGTCAGCCCTCGCGAAGACGGTGATCTTGCGAGATATCCTTACGCAATAGCTGCGCCATTTCCGACGCTCAGACCCTGACGATCGCGGCGATCGGCGCCTCCCCTGGCCTGCACTGGTGTTCGGTGCCCCCTGAGACGAAGATCGCGGCATCGCCGGTGACAGACGCAATCACGGCGCCCAGCGCGGCGCGCGCATGACGCTCGTAATTGATATCCGCGTCGGACAGCATCGTGGTCCGGCGTCCGCGCAGCATGCCGTTTGGCGGCGCCTCCGCTTTGGCGAAAATTGCGACGATCCGCGCAGGGTCGATCTCTGCCTTAGGGTCTCCGATTGCGTCGCGCGCCGCGGCGCGCACGGCGTTTGCATCGACGACGTCGGAGAGGATGGCGTGACCGATCCGCAAATCTCCGCCCGCGGCTTCCGAGTTGCCGAAGAGGAGGATCTCGCAATTCTTGAGTTCGCCGCCCGCGGACGTGTTTGCTACAGAAGAGAAAAGGTCCATTCGCTGCGCAATGACAGCGTCGCTCAGGTCGGATTCCTTGACTTCCCCGAGCGCGAGCGCAACACCAAGCGCGGTCGCGCCCCGAGCGAACGCCTTCGAGCCGTTGGGATCGCGCGTGACGAGTTTGACGCGGCGTCGATCCGCGTCGGCGATCGCAGCGGGCGTGAGCAGCGGTCCCTTGACCTGGACGTAGTGCACGTCCTTTCGGTCCAGGATGCCGGCCTCGTCCTGCGCGCGCCTGACGGCTGCAGCGACTTCTCGAACCTCCGTCAAAGTCCCAACTTCCTCTGGCGCAAAATCGCGTGTCACGCCCAAGCCGAAGGCAAGCCGTTTGCCGGCGGCCCTTTCGGAAGCTTTGCGCGTGAATAGGGTCGCGTGAGGGCTGAGCACGCCTTCCGTGCCGCCCGACCAGACGAAGGCGACGCGTTTCACAACCTCCTCCGGCGAAACACCGAGGCGCTTCGCGAGCGCCATCGAATAGGAAAGCGTGGCGAAGCCGCGCGTGAAGTCGTTGGCGCCCCCGTTCCCTTCCGTCTTGCCAATCAGCGCGACAATCTCGGCGGGATTGACCTGACCGTCGTCCATGAGACGCTCCAAAGCGGAAACGTCGTTGGGGCTATTCATTGGCAGCTTGTGTACGCCGACCCTCAAGGAATCCTCCAAATCACGAGAACGATAATGATCCGACTCCAACGGGATCGTCAATGCGGCGGCGACTGCGGTCCCGTGAGGGAAGTCGGCGGTATGAGCGACCTCCGCGTAGCGACCGCCTATCGCGTTGGCAAGTGAACGGGATTATGAATGGCGCCGGTCAGAAAATCGGGCCAGTCGCGTTCGAAGAACGGGCTGTCGCCACGGATCAAACGTCGGATCGGACGCGTCTCGCAGACGAAGACCCCAGCGTCGAACCGCACATGAATTTGCCCCGCCCGGTCCTCGGCTCGCTCGGACACGAAACGGGCGTCATCAAGCACGCCGATGCGAGCTTCGGGCACGCGATCGCCCATGGGCGCACAAACCGCCCTCGCTCCGCGGCTGCCTCCGCCACGCGCGATGTAGAACGCGAGCGCCGTGAGCACCGCTTCCGACAGGAGCGCGGTCTGCCGCCACTGGAGCGCCTTCAGGGCTTCGGGCGCGCCGGAACAGGCGATGCCTTGCTGGCGAATGCTCTCGTTTAGCGCGCGCGCCCCGGCCAACGCCTGTTTCACGTCGGCTGCGTTGCAAAGCACCCCGGCGTGATCGCTCATGCGATCCTGGACATCCCTTCGGATCGATTTGACGGTCAGCGGACTGTCCGCCTTGAGGACGTCGAGGATACGCGCGACCGCCTCGTCGATCAGCCCGGGCTCTGGCGCGCTCGAGGCCCGCCTAGTGTGGCGGGCAGCCGCGTGCTCGGCGCACCGCGTGCCGAGAACCTGACCGGCGTTGAGGGCCGCCCCGCCGGGTCGGGTCACGCCGTGGGTTCCAGCTGCCTCGCCTGCGGCGTAGCACCCCTCGAGGCTGGTCGCGCCCCAGCCATCGACAGCGAGGCCGCCGTTCATGTGCTGATTATTGACCGCGAATTCGAGCGGTTCGCGCGTAATGTCGTATTTGTAACGCTTGTAAAGCTCGATCGAGAGGGGGTTCATCTTGCGAAGCCGATCGAGCGGCTTTTTCAGCAGCGCGTCTGCGTTCTTAAGGTAGGTCCGCACATCCGGGTCGAGCCGGTCGAGATCGAAGTCAGCGTCGCCCGGGACGGGAAGCGGGTTACGGTTGAAGTCCATGAAGACTTTTCGTCCGGCCTGAGTCTCCCTGACGATGGCGAGATCGACGAGGCTCGAGCCAAAGTCGAGCATGCGCGTGGCGTGGAACGGCCACTGGTAGCCCTTGCGGAACACGTTCGACGCCAGCTCCTGCGTTGTGCGATAATAGTCGGCGAGGAAATTGCGTTCATTTCCGCGCGGGTCGCGCGAAAAAATATAAGGCATCGCCTGGACGTAGGTCCCCGAGAGGTTCCACGGAAAATCGTCGCGCGACGTGCTGATCCCGAACTGGCTCTCGGTGAGGTTGACGGCTTCGAGGCCAGCCTCCATCGCGAGCCCGAGCGAGCCAAAGCAATGCCGTGGATAGACGCTGTCGCGATACAGTTCTCCAGGTCCTCCGGTCGCGATGACGACGATGTCGCTTAGAAACACGACGAGCCCCAAGGGATTATCGTCCTCGCGGCGCTTGGGCGAGATCGCGACAACTCCCGCACAATGCGCCTGGGCGGCTGGTTCGATCAGGAGGCGGACGCCGGTGGTATGATTGAAGATCGGCACATTGAGCCGGATGGCCTCTTTCGCCAACACCTGCACCATGAGGCGCGACGTACGAGGGCCGCAGCTCGTCGCGCGGCCCACCGCGTCGTGGTCTGTCTGATACCGCAGCACGCCCCCAAGGCGATCCTGCGGGATCGGCAGTCCCATGAACTGCAGGGAGGATAGCGCGCGCGACGATCCCACCGCCTCGATGTAGGCCGTATCCTCGTTCATGGCGCCGCCCGCGCCGAGCGCCTCGGCCATGGCTCGATAGTCGTCGCCCGCCCCTGCTCCGTTGGCGGTATGCAGCGTCTGCTTGTCGGATCCGGAGCAAGCGGAGGTGCCGCCAAAGGCGCTTTGGGTCACGATGACAACGTCGAGGTCACGCCGCTTCATCTCGACCGCAGCCCGCAGCCCGGCGGCGCCGCTGCCGAGGATCACGGCTTCGCTTCGTTGGATGGGAATCGAGAAGCCGCGCGCAACGACGGTCTCTTTCGCCGGCCTCTCCGTCGTGAGGCGCGGCATCTCGATGTCGGTGAGGGCGTCGAGGATGTTTTGGGAAATCGTCGCGCTCAAGTCTGGTCCTGGGACGGGATTGACGGGGCCGCAGGGAACGGCTAATGCCATTAGCACGTTCCAAATGTCGCGGCAAGAATGCAGACTTTACCGCACTTTTCCTGGTAGAGACGAAACAAAAAGATTTGGAACGTACCAATTGGACGCCAAAGTGAACAACGAGACCCGCAGGGAGATGGAGGTTCGCGAAGGTCGCGCGACGATCGTCGATGTCGCCCGCCGGGCCGGTGTTTCGAAATCGACCGTTTCCCTCGTTCTCGGCGGCAGCTCCCTCGTGGCGGAGACGACGCGCGAGCGCGTCTCCGACGCGATGAACGAGCTTGGCTACATCTATCATCGCGGAGCGGCGACCCTGCGCGGCGCCAAGTCCGGCGTCATCGGCATGGTCATCAACGACCTGTCGAACCCCTTCTATGTCGAGCTCGCGATTGGTATCGAGCAGGCGTGCCAGGGGGGCGCTTATATCCCCTTTCTCGCCAACACCGCGGAAAGTGCGATTCGCCAGCAACAGGTGATCCGCTCAATGCGAGAACATGGGGCCGCGGGGCTTGTGCTCGCGCCCGCGATGGGCACGTCGGCGAGCGAGCTGAAGCCTCTTCTTGCGGGGTTGCCGGTGGTCCAGGTGATGCGCCGCCTTCCGGGACTCAGGGCGTCCTTCGTCGCCCCGGAGAACAAGGAAGGCGCGCGAAGAGCGACCGCCCATCTCATCGCCGTCGGGCACAGCCGCGTCGCCTTTGTCGGCGGCGTATCGTCGATGCTGGTCAGAGAGGAGAGGCTCGCGGGCTACCGACTCGCGCTGGACGAGGCGGGAATTTCGCTCGATCCGTCCCTCGTCATCGAAACGACGACCAATTACTCGGGCGGCGGCACAGCGGTCCCGCAACTGCTCAACCTCCCGGAACCCGCGACCGCCGCGCTTTGCTTCAACGACGTTGTCGCGATCGGGCTCACGCGCGCGCTGATGGAAGCGGGCGTTTCGGTGGGGGTCGACTTCGATGTCATCGGTTTCGACGACATCGAAGAAGCCAGGCACACACGTCCCGCCTTGAGCAGCGTTGCGGTCAATCCTCGCGATCTCGGTTCGCGCGCAGCCCAACTCCTCATGCGCCATCTCGCGAGCGGCGACTTCGAGCCGCAAGCCGTGCTCTGCCCGACGGCCTTGGCGCTTCGCAAATCCTGCCGGGCCGCTGGCCCTTATGAGCGAGACAATTGATGACGAAGCTTCGTTGGGGACTTATTGGGGCAAGCACGATCGCCGCCGAGCATATGATCGGGGCGTTCCGCGCCAATGGCGGCGA
>DATCEJ010000382.1:0-3923 GCA_036510135.1 Roseiarcus sp.
CGCGCTTGTACTGCAGCGCGACGAGGTCCTTGACGAGCTGGCGCTGGTCGACCTTGTCGCCGAGTTTTAGGGAAAAGGTCATCGCGGTATAGGTCTCGACCGATCCGATGCCGTAGATGCAGGAGACGGAGGCGACGATGATGACGTCGTCGCGCTCGAGCAGCGCCCGCGTCGCCGAATGGCGCATGCGGTCGATCTGCTCGTTGATGTCGGATTCCTTCTCGATATAGGTGTCGGTGCGCGGGATGTAGGCTTCCGGCTGGTAATAGTCGTAATAGGAGACGAAATACTCGACCGCATTGTCGGGGAAGAAGCTCTTGAACTCGCCATAGAGCTGCGCGGCCAGCGTCTTGTTGGGGGCGAGAACCAAAGCCGGGCGCTGGGTCGCCTCGATCACCTTGGCCATGGTGAAGGTCTTGCCCGAACCGGTGACGCCGAGCAGCACCTGGTCGCGCTCGTTGGCCGCTACGCCCTTGAGAAGCTCCTCGATCGCGTGCGGCTGGTCGCCCTTCGGCTCGAATTCGGATACGACGCGAAACGCCCGCCCGCCCTCGGACTTGTCCGGCCGCGGCGGCCGGTGCGGCAGCCACGGCGGCCGGTTGCGGATGTTGGGGTCGCCCTCCTCCAGGAGCGCCTTGAGCGAATCGGCCGTTACCGCCGCCCCAGTCAGGCCACGCGGATGGCTCTCCGGCGCCGGGGTCTCGAACCTGGGTTGCGGGGCTTCGGCGAAGCCTTGGCCGAACCCTTGCGTCTTGGGCGCGACCAGAGCGGGATTGAGCAACTCGGCGAGGTGCTCGCCGAGCGGATGGACTTCGGGCCGCGAGGCCTTGGACTTCGGTCCTGAGGCAGTTTTTCGGGGTGCGGGCATTGGCGCAATATGGGGCGATTCAGGGGTCGGGGGAAGGGCAAGCGCGGGAGCTTTGCCGTCTCAATTGGATCGAGGCTGGAGCTCCCGTGTTGTTGTCCACAAATTACGGTACGTCATCCAGGAGAGCGGGACTTCGACAAGCTGCTTATTCTCAGGCGATCTCTAGGATAAAGGATTTGGCTGGCGACCCGAAAGGACGTTCCGGCCGAGGAACCCTTCCCTCAGTCCGAACCGAAAGGAACAGGAAACAATGACTTCCACGCCCTGCCGCCGCGATCTTCTGCTGCTAGCCGCCGCCGGCGTCGCCGCCGCGCCCGCTTTGGTGGTCACATCGACGCCCACTTTGGCCTACCAGGGCAATATGGAACGCGCCTTGTCCGCGCTCGCAGCTGCGATGCAGTCCTTGCAGGCGGCGGCGCCGAACAAGGGCGGCCATCGCGAGCGGGCCATGCGCCTCATCGAACACGCGATGGGAGAGGTTCAGGCCGGGATCGATTTTGCCTATCAGCACGGAGGCGGCGGCTACTGAGGCGAGCGTGGTTGGAAGACAGCGACCGCCCCAGGGACGCGGCCGCCATCTTTTCCACGCCCGTCATCGCCATTAAGCGACAGGCCATCCCGTGCAAGACCCAGTCTATGCCGTCGTCGTGTTCGCAGCCATGTGCGTGAGCGCCGCGATCGGGTTCTTCATTCATTCCCGCCTATCCGAGAAGCACCGGGCGACCGAGTCCATCGCTCTGGTGCAGCTGATGATCACGCTCCTGGTGACGTTCACGGCCATCGTGCTCGGTCTTCTCACGACCTCGGTGAAGGCGGGGTTCGACTCCGCCTATACCGCGCGTGGGGACGACGCGGCGCAGCTTGCGCAACTCGATCGCTGCTTGCGCGATTATGGGCCCGAGACGGCGCCCATTCGCGCGCAATTGCGGGGATATGTCGCCGCGGTGATCGCGAGCACCTGGCCCGACGAACCCCGTCCTGAGGGCGTCGCTTTCCCGAACCCGGCCAAGATGCCGAGGATCGGCGAATCGCCGCTCTTGTCCGACGTCTTGAGCGAAGTGGGACGCAGCGTTAACGGGCTCCAACCGACAGACGCCTTCCACAGGATTCAGCTGGCCGCCTGCGTTGACCATTATGGCGATCTGCTGAACGCCAGGTGGAAGGTGATCGAAGGCGCGCGTCCTTCCTTCTCGCCGCCCTTCTACTGGGTGTTGGTGATCTGGCTTTCGATCCTGTTTGGATCGTTCGGCCTGACCGCGCATCCCAACGGCATGGTGGCGACCATGACCGTTTTGTGCGCGCTGTCGATCGCAATCGCGGTCTTTGTCATCCTCGACATGGATGAACCCTATGGCGGGCTGTTCGGGGTGCCCAGCACCTCAATGCGCAACGCGCTCGCCGATATGATGCGCCCCGACGGCTGAGCGCAAACGGTTTGGCGCGCGCGGCCGAATGCGAAGACAGGAATCGGGTTGAATTCCGGGCTGGACGGCGCATCTTTCCTTGGTGAGAAAACCGGAAGCGATGCAATGAGCCAGGACGCCCAGCACTATCATGTCTTCGAGACGGCAATGGGCTTCTGCGCGATCGCCTGGAGCGATGCAGGAATTGCGCGCTTTCAATTGCCGACGAAAAGCGCCGAGGCTACCGATCGGCTGATGCGCCGCCGCGCTCCCAGTGCGGAGCCGGGCGCGCCAGCGGGAGACGTCGCGGCGGTTGTCGAGGCCGCGAAGCGGTATTTTGCCGGCGAGGAAATCGACTTCTCGCAAGTCCAGCTCGACCTCGGAGGTCAGGACGCGTTCTTTGCGCAGATTTACGACGCCCTGCGCCGGGTCGGCTGGGGCCGCACGACCACCTATGGAGCGCTGGCGAAAGAGCTTGGCGCCGGCCGTGAAGCTGCTCGCGATGTCGGCGAGGCGATGGCCAGAAATCCGACGCCCTTGATCATTCCCTGTCACCGGGTGCTGGCCGCGGGCGGCAAGATTGGCGGTTTCTCGGCGCCCGGCGGCTCGAAAACGAAGGCCCGCATGCTCGAACTGGAAGGTGTTCGCCTTCAGCGGCCAGAAGCTGCGCAACAAGCCTTCAGTTTCTGAGGGCAGGGCAACGGGCCAGCAGCCTGATTCACTTCTGCATAGCGACCCGCCCAGGTCGGTTAAGTTGGACTGGAAACCTTGGCCTCCGAGCCGCAAGAGGTCGGGTTGGGCGCAAAAGGGTCCAGTATCTGGCCGACGTGAATACCGTAACGTTGTGTGATTTTAATGAACTGTCAACGAACAGGTTGCGTCGGCAAAAAAACAAAAATTTACAACCTCACCCCTGCAGCGCCTGATCGAGGTCGCGGATCAGATCGTCGGCCGTCTCGAGGCCGATCGACAGGCGTACGACGTCATCGCCGGCTCCCGCAGCGGCGCGCTGCTCATCGGTGAGCTGCCGGTGCGTGGTCGACGCCGGATGCAGGATCAGGCTTCGGGTGTCGCCGATATTCGCCAGATGCGAGAACAGGCGCACGCCCTCGACCAACTTGACGCCGGCGTCGAACCCGCCTTTGACGCCGAAGGTGAAGACGGCGCCCGCGCCTTTCGGCAGATACTTTTGTGCGAGCTTGTAATAGGCGCTGCCCTTCAGGCTCGCGTAGGACACCCAGGCGACTTTCGGGTGCTGGCTCAAGAATTCGGCGACCTTCCGCGCGTTCTCGACATGCCGCTCCATCCGCACATGCAACGTCTCGACGCCGGTGATGGTGAGGAACGCGTTCATCGGCGCAAGCGCCGGACCGAAATCGCGCAACGCCACCGCGCGCGCCTTCATGGTGAAGGCGAAATCGCCGAAATTCTCGAAAAACTTGAGCCCGTGATAGGCGGGCTCCGGCTCGGTCAGGGAGGGAAAGCGCCCCCCTTGCGACCAGTCGAACTTGCCCGACTCGACCACCACGCCGCCGAGCGAATTGCCGTGCCCCGCGAGAAACTTGGTCGTCGAGTGTACGACGATGTCCGCGCCGTGCTCGATCGGCCGGCAGAGATAAGGGATGGCCAGCGTGTTGTCGACGATCAGCGGC
>DATCEJ010000383.1:0-5066 GCA_036510135.1 Roseiarcus sp.
AGGCCGAGCGCTTCTTCCAATCGAAGCCGGGGTAAGTGTCGTCGAGCGAATCTAGCACGGTCTCGATGACGCCCGCTTTTCGGCCGGCCAGCACGCACTCGCAGACCAGCGCCTCAAGCCCCTTCATCATCACGGAGCGGATCATCTTGACCGCCGAGGCGGCGCCGACCGGGCCGTCGTGGATTGTCGCCGACATGCCGAGCGACGCAAGCGCGGGCAGGGCGGCTTCGACATGCGGCCCGCTGATCAGAAGCGGCGTCCGGTGCAGCCGCGGATGGACGGCCGCCATCACGGCCACATCGACATAAAGCCCGCCCGCTGCCTCGACCTCTCGCGCAGTGCGCGCCTTGGTTTGCGGCGCGCAGGAATCACAATCGAAAAAGAGCGCCCCTTTGGCGAGGCCTGGCAAAGCCGCTATCGCGGCTTCGTGCGCCTGGTCGGCGGTGACGACGGAAAAAACCGCCTCGGCGCCTGCTGCCGCCTCGGCCGCGGTCGAAGCGCCAAGCACCTTCGCCGCCGCATAATCGGCTCGCTTCGCGGTCCGGACTTCGTGATCGGGCGAATCGGTCTTGATGTCGTAGGCGCAAATGCGCGCCTTAAAGTTAGCGTCAGTGCGCCAGCCCGCGAGGAAGGCCTGCGCGGCTTCGCCAAAGCCGAGAAAGGCGATCGAGCCCGAACTGAGTGTTGAATCTGGCATAGGGTCGCTCAGCGCGTCAGCGCCGGGAAAACGGCGCGCGTCTAATTAGTGAACGATCGACGCGGGCGCCAGCGTCGGAATTCGCAGACAGCCTTGCTCGGCCCTCGGGACCGGACGTTTGCGAAGGGACCGCCCTTCGCTAATATCCCTCACGAAACAACTTGCCCGCTGCGAGGAATTCGGCTCCAGTGAATCGCGCGCGCCGAACAACCCTCTTCCCGCTTGGCGTCGCGCCCCGGCGAAGCGCATGAAAAGCCGGCTCACGGGCCTGTCCTCGATGGCGACCCGGCATATCCTCGCCGATCTCGCCGGCGACTATGAAGCGCGCCACGGGATGCGCGTCGAAATCCGCTCCATGGGCGGCGTCGAAGCCGCGAAATTGGCGCGGGCCAACGAGGCGACGGATATCGTCGTCCTGGCGTCGAAAGTCATGGGCGCCCTGGAGGCCGAAGGCCATCTCGCGAAAGGCGACACAAGGGACTTCGCGCGATCGGAAATCGGCATTGCGGCGCGCAAGGGTTCGGCCCTGCCAAGCGTCGCGAGCGAACAAGCGGTCAAGCAGGCGATGCTGGATGCGCGAAAGCTTTGCTACTCGACCGGCCCGAGCGGCGATCATCTGAAGGCTCTGTGCGAGAAATGGGGCGTGCCGCCGGAGCGCGTGCTCATTGCGCCACCGGGCGTGCCGGTGGCGCCCCTGGTCGCGAACGGCGACGCGGACCTCGGCTTCCAGCAGCTCAGCGAACTGATCGGCCAACAAGGTATTACGGTCGTTGGTCCTCTGCCGCCGGAAATCCAAGCCGTAACCGTGTTCTCGGCAGGAATAGCGATAAATTCGCCGGATCCCGAGGGCGCGCGCGCGTTTGTCGCCTATCTGGCGTCTGCCGAAACGGCGGACGCAAAACGCCGTCATGGCATGGAGCCGGCATAAGCCCGTACCCGTAACCCCGCATTTTTGGCGCCTTGACACCGGGCCGAGAGCCGATCACGAAATTGTGAACGGGACGCGCGGGGTCTCCCACCGCACGACGCCGTTGGCCCCGCGCGGAATTCCTGCGCGGGGCCGTTTCGCCTTCTCTTGTCCTGCGGACCGGGACTCGGAGCCAGCCGCTACCCCAGATATTTATTGATGATTGAGAGGCCTTCATTGCGGACGTCGTCGGGCGTCATTTCGTCGACGATGGCGCCGTGGGTCATCACGTAGAGGCGGTCGCAAACTCGCACCGCGACGTCGATGCGCTGTTCGACCAGGAGAAGCGATGCGCCGCTCCGTCGCAGTTTGAGCAGCGCATCGACCATGATTCCGACAGCGACCGGAGAAAGCGCCACTGAGGGCTCATCGAGCAGCATCACTTTCGGATCGCTCATCAGCATGCGCCCGATCGCAACCATCTGCTGCTCGCCGCCGCTGAGGTACGACGAGAGCCGTCGACGGTACTCGTAAAGGACGGGGAACAGGTCATAGACGGATTTCAACAAAGCCTGGAGGCGGCCACGATCGCGGCGCAGATGCAACCCTCCAAGCAGAAGATTGTCCTCGACAGTCTGATCGAGAAAAAGGCGCCGCCCCTCGGGCGCAATCGCAGCCAAACCGCGCGCCACGCGATAGGCTGGAAACGCCGAAACGTCTTCGCCAGCCACCCGGATCGAACCGCGGCGTTGGCGGACCAAGCCCATGATCGACTTGAGCACCGTCGTCTTGCCAGCGCCGTTGGGGCCAAGCAGTGCGACGGCTTCGCCCTTGGCCACTTTGAGAGCAATGTCGTGCACGACGTCAAAGCGGCCATAGCCCGCGGAGAGGGCGGAGACGTCGAGCGCGAGACTTTGGCTGTTCATCATAGGTCCCGCCTCATTCACCCAGATAGACCTGCCGGACGACCGGATGCGCGCGCACTTCCTCCGCCGTCCCGGTGAGGATCACCTCACCGGCGTTGAGCACGGTCACCTGATCGCAGAGAGGAAACAGGAACCGCGTCTGGTGCTCGATGATGATCATCGTGACGCCCTGCGCCTTGAGGTGGGTGAGGATCTCGGCGAGATGATCAACCTCGCGCGCCGACAGGCCCGTCGCCGGCTCGTCGAGAACGATGATGTCCGGGCCCGCGACGCAGACGGACGCGAGCTGGGTCAATTGCTCGACGCCATGGGGAACGTCGCTGACTGCCCGTCCGACCCACGCGCCCGCGCCGACCATCTCGAGCGCCTCGCGCGATCGGCCCTCCATCCAGGCCAGATCGCGCCGGCCAGACGGCAGAAGCGGCCAGATAGGCGCGCGGGGAATGATGCGCGGCTTGAGGCTGAACAGCCCGACCATCACGTTCTGGATCGGCGTCAATTCACGCACGAGTTCGGCGGCCTGAAACGTCCTGCGCATGCCAAGCCCGGCGCGTTTGCTCGGCGAAGCGCCGTCGACGCGCACCCCTTTGATGAGCGTCGCGCCGGCGAGCGGCTGCAGACGCCCGGCAATCACATTGGCGAGCGTGCTTTTGCCCGACCCGTTCGGTCCGATGAGCCCATGGATGTCGCCGCGCCTCACCGCAAGGTCGACGTTGCGCAGCACCATGAGTCCGGTCCCATAGCTGAACTGGACGCCGCGGCATTCGACCGCATATTCCGGCTCGGAACCGCCCGCGTCTGCCGCGCCGGCGCTTCCGCTAACGAACTTGCGAAAGAGGCTCGCCTCGACCGGCGCCTCGGTAGGATCGAAGGCTGCGACGGCGGGCTCCGTTGCGGGCGCCGCGCCGGCGCCAAAGGCAGCGACCCGCTTGAGAAGGCTCATCACGCCGCCCGGCAGCAGGGTCACCGCCAGGATCGAAAGCGCGCCATAGACCATCTCCTGCAGCCAGGGATTGATGTTGACGAGCGCCGGGAACATCGAAACGAAGGCCGCGCCAATCACCGGCCCTAGGGTCGTGTTGATGCCGCCGATCAGCACCATGACGAGAATGTTCAGCGACACCGCCCAATCGAATTGGCCCGGCGAAACGACGCCGAGGAACGCGAACAGCCACCCAGCGGCGCCAGCCATGGCGGCGGAAACTCCGAACACGCCAATCTTGATGAGCGACGTGCGCACGCCCGCCGCCTCCGCGAAGCGCTCAGCGTCACGAATCGCCAGGAGCACCGGATAAAGCGGCGACTGTCGAATGCTCCAGACGAAGCCGATGCACAGGAGCAGAGCGAGCATGACGCACCAGGCTACTGGCGTTCCAAGCGCCTCGAGGCCCTGCGGAAAGTCGGGAAATGCAGGCCCGAGCAATCCCTGCAATCCCCCGGTAATCTTGAGATCGGTCGCCAGCACCGTCAGCACGAGCGTGAAAATGAACGTGGTGATGGCGAAATAAAGCCCGCTGACCCTCAGCGACATCGCCCCGACCGCGAGCCCGATGAGGCCAGCGACGACGAGCACGATCAGAAGAACGAGGACAATGTTCCAACCGAGATTGTTGACGACAATCGTCGTGAAATAGGCCCCGATCGCAAAGAAGCCTCCCTGGCCCAACGAGTAGAGGCCCAGCATGCCGGCAACGAGGTCCAGGCTGATGGCCAGAATACCGAAGACCGACGCGACCAGGACGAGGCTTTGGACGCCAATGTCCGAGTGGGCGACGAATGCAGTCGCCGCGACATAGGCGGCGACAAACAAAGCGACGCCAATCGTCCTGAGGCGGGGGTTCAATACCGCGCCACCCGGATCGGCGCGCGGCGCCTCTATCCGCTCCGTCTCCACGCGCCGTCCTTAGGCCTGCGCCGAGGCGACGGCCCGCGAGCGCAGCCGGAACAGATTTCCTGCGCTGAACAGGCCGCGCGGCGAGACGATGAGGACGACAACGAGGACGATGAAAGGAAACCAGTCGGAGGCTTGCGAATTGATCATGGCGTTCGCGCCCTCGGCGCAAAGGCCGAGAAGGAGGCCGCCAAACATCGCCGCGATCGGTTTTTCGGTTCCCCCGCCAATCATCATTGCGATGAAGCCGAACGTGCCGAATGTGTCCCCGAGATAAGGGTTGGCGAAAGTTGTGGGCCCGATGAGAAGGCCGGCCACGCCCGCATAAAAGGCCGAGGCGGCGAAGGCGACGATCGCGACCACGGTCGTGTTGACGCCAACGGCGGTCGCTATCTCCGGATCGGCGGCCGCGGCCATGCCGATCTTCCCGAACAGCGTGCCGCGCCGCACCAGCTCGAAGCCCGCGGTCAGAATCGCGGCGGTCGCGATCGTGACCAGCTGTTGACCTGTCACCACCGCGTCCAACAGGTGAAAGCTGGCGCCCCGGAACATTGGCGGGAAGGCTTGCGATGTCGGCCCCCAAATATAGGCGGCTGCATTCTGGACGATCACCGCAAAACCCAGCGTGCTGACGAGCCAGCCAAA
>DATCEJ010000384.1:0-2559 GCA_036510135.1 Roseiarcus sp.
AATCGGCTCGAACCACGAGACGTCATTGCGAGCGTAAGCGAAGCGATCCAGGGGAACGTGGGGCGTCCTACGATCCCTGGATCGCCACGTCGCTTCGCTCCTCGCGATGACGTCCGCGATTCCCTGCGTGCGTATCTTGCATGAGAACAAACAGGAGGTTTGAAAGTGTCGGACGCCAAACGGTTTGACGGGATGACGGCGGTGGTGACGGGCGGGGCGTCCGGCATCGGACTCGGCGTCGCAAAGCGGGTCGCCGCCGAGGGCGGGCGGGTCACGATATGGGATCAGGATCCCGCGCGGCTGAAGGCTGCCGTCGCAGAGGTCGGCGCCGCCCGCGCCCGAGCGGATGAGGTCAACGTTGCCGATCCAGGCTCAGTCGAGCGTGCGACTCTCGCTGCTGCAGGCGAGATGGGCCATATCGACATCCTCGTCTGCTCGGCAGGCGTGGCGGGCAAGAACGCGCTCGTCATCGACTACCCGATCGACGAATGGAAGCGCGTCTTCGACATCAACGTGCACGGCCTCTTCTACTGCAATCGTTTTGTCTCGAAACTCATGAAGCATCGAGGCTACGGGCGCATCGTCAACATCGCCTCGATCGCCGGCAAGGAGGGCAATCCGACCGCCTCGGCCTACAGCGCGTCAAAGGCCGCGGTCATCGGCCTCACCAAGTCGCTCGGCAAGGAACTGGCGAAGGACGGCGTTTGCGTGAACGCGATCACGCCGGCGACGATCGACACGCCAATCCTCTCGCAAGTGTCGGAAGCGCATATCGCCTACATGCGCTCGAAAATTCCGATGGACCGCTTCGGCACCGTCGAAGAAGCGACGGCGATTGTCTGCTGGCTCGCGAGCCGCGAATGCTCGTTCACGACCGGCGCGGTGTTCGATCTCTCGGGCGGCCGCGCCACCTATTGAGGCGCATGAACGGAGTGGGCGCGCGTGCACGAATCTGCGTCCATCGAGACTGGCGACCTGATTGAGCCCCTGCGCCGCATGGGCCTCCTGAAAGCCGGAGAACCCGCGCGCCTCACGCCTCTGACCGGCGGGGTGTCTTCGGACATTGCGCTCGTCGAAGCCGGTGGGCGACGGTTCTGCGTCAAACGCGCGCTGTCGAGGCTCAAGGTCGCCGCGCTCTGGGAGGCGCCGGTCGGACGCAACGCGGCCGAGGCCGCTTACATGCGCGCTGTCTCGCGCTGGCTGCCGCACGCTGTTCCGCGTATTCTCGGCGAGGATGCGGAAGCCGGCTGGTTCGCGATGGACTACCTCGCGCCCGCGGATCATCCGCTTTGGAAGACGCAGCTGCTGGCTGGGGTCGTGGAAGTGGATTTCGCCGCCGCGGTCGGACGCGATCTTGGCCTCATCCATGCGCGAAGCGCCGCCGAGCCGAACATTCCGGCCGCGTTCGCCAACGATGACACTTTCGAGGCGATCCGCATCGAGCCCTATCTGCGCGCGACCGGCCGGGCGCACCCAAAACTTGCGGCGCGCTTCGATGAACTCGCGCATACGACGCTGACGACGAAGCGCGCGCTGGTTCACGGCGACATCAGTCCGAAGAATATCCTTCATGGGGCCGCCGGACCGGTGTTCCTCGACGCCGAATGCGCCTGGTTCGGCGATCCCGCCTTCGATCTCGCCTTTTGTCTCAATCATCTCCTGCTCAAGGGCGCGCGCGAGGGCGCGGATCGGACGCGCTACATCGCCGCCTTTTCGGCGCTGGCAGGCGCTTATCTCGCGGGCGTCGACTGGGAGCGCGCCGATGACCTCGAAGCGCGCGCGGCCGCTTTGCTGCCGGCTCTGTTCCTCGCCAGGGTCGATGGCAAGTCGCCGGTCGAGTACCTCACCCGCGAGAGCGAGCGCGCGGCCGTGCGCCGTTGCGCCGAACCGCTGGTCGCCGATCCTCCGCGTCGCCTGAAGGACGTCGCCGACGCGTGGGAATGCGCGCGATGAGCAGTAATTCCCAAGCGACGGACTGCTATTGCCTCATCCTGAGGAGCGATGCGCAGCATCGCGTCTCGAAGGATGGTCCAGAGGGCTTCGCCCGATTGGCGCAGGCTGGAGCGCTCCCTCGTCTGGCTCGGGACAGGCCCTTCGAGGCCCCTTCGGGGCGCCTCAGGGCGAGGGGCAGCGGGGTCCTCAGGACGAGGGGGGAATTGCGATGAGCGAACCCGTCATCCAATCCGTCATCGCGCGGCGCATCTGGGACTCGCGCGGCCGCCCCACGATCGAAGCGGAAATCAGGTTGAGCGACGGCGCGGTGGGTCGGGGAATTGCGCCCGCCGGCGCTTCGCGCGGTTCGCGTGAGGCGATCGACAAGCGCGACCGCGGCGAGCGCTTCGGCGGCTTTGACGTGCAGGATGCGCTGCAAGGGATTCTTACGGAAATCGCGCCCGCTCTCATCGGCCTCGACCCATTCGATCAGGCTTCGATCGACGCAAAACTCATCGCCCTCGACGGCACGCCGAACAAGGCGAGGCTCGGGGGAAACGCGCTGACCGCGGTTTCGCTTGGCGTTCTTCATGCGGCGGCGGCGAGCCGCGGGCTTCCGCTCTGGCT
>DATCEJ010000385.1:0-23935 GCA_036510135.1 Roseiarcus sp.
GCGTTCCTTGTACATGCAAAAGTGCAGGAAGGCCTCCTTGGTCGGCTTGCCGCCCGAGACCAAGCGGCCCTCGCCGTCGAACTTCGACAAGGCCGCCGGATCGAGCTTACCCAACGACGCGTTGGTCGGCGTCATCAGCCAGCCGCCTTGGGCCAAGCGAACGCTGATGTTTCCCGTCGAGCCGAAAGTCAGGCCGCGGGAAAATAGCGAAAGTCCGACCTCGCAGATCTCGTCGCGCGCACGCGTCTCGTCGCCCATGCTCATGTCCGCTATCGAGTCATGGACAAAGCACGGGTGAAGAAATCCCGTCCGCCGAAATTGCCTGACTTGAGCGCCATCTGCAATTCACCACCCTTTCGCCCGACGGTGCGCATGAGCGGCACACCCGGCGCGATTTCAGGTCCGAGACGGAACGCCGAAACGCCAAGCCGATCGACGGCGGCGCCCGACGTTTCGCCTCCCGCGATGGCCAGCCGGCGCACGCCTAAGGCCACGAGTCCGGACGTGATCTCGGCGAGCGCATGTTCGATGGCGTGGCCCGACTTGTCTCGGCCGTAGCGCGCTTGCAGAGCCGCGACTTGTTCAGGCTCTTCGCTTGAGGCGATAAGAACGGGACCCGCCTCTATGCGCTCTTTAGCCCAGCCAAGCGCCCGACCGATCTCGTCGGCGTCGGCGATCAGTTTTTGCGCGGAAAGCCGGAGCACCGGAATTTCGTTCTCGACGGCGGCGATCTGCTCGAGCGTCGCGCGCGAGCACGACCCCGCCAGGATCGCGGCGCGCCCGCCTACGGCTTCGAGCGTGGCGGTGTGCGACGCGGTGCTCCGACCGCGCGTGAGCGCGCGAGCAAGGCCGAGCCCTAAGCCCGAGGCGCCGACAGAGAACGCGCTCTCCGCAGCCGCGTCGCCAAGGGCTTCGAGATCGCGCTCGAACACGGCGTCGACAATCGCGGTCGCATAGCCCTGCGCACTCAACTCGGCGCGTGCGCGCGAGACCGCTCCGCTGCCCTGTTCGACAGTCATGAGGTCGATCAGACCAACGGACCCTTTCGACTGCCGCTGCAATACGCGCACCAGATTGGAATCGTGCATCGGATTGAGCGGATGGTCCTTGAGCGGGCTCTCGTTCAAGGGCGCGGACCCGACGAACAGATGCCCGAGATAGACAGTTCGGCCAGTCTCCGGAAAGGCCGGCGTCACGAGCGCGCAGCCGCCGTGCGCCTTCGCTCCAAGAGCGTCCGCCACCGGCCCGATGTTGCCGGCGTCGGTCGAGTCGAAAGTGGAGCAGACCTTGTACATCACGTGCCGCGCGCCACGGGCGGACAGCCAATCATAGGCGGCTGTGGCCGCCTCGACCGCTTGGCTAGCTTCGATCGAACGGATCTTCAGCGCCACGACGATCGCCTCCGCGTCGTCGACTTCCAGGCTAGGGGCAGGCACGCCGATGGTTTGAATGGTCGAGAGGCCGTTGCGATGAAACGTGTTCGCGAGATCGGAGGCGCCGGTATAGTCGTCGGCGACAGCGCCTAGCAAAAGCGGCATGTCAGACCTTCCTGTAGGGCTTGAACCAGGCGAGCCCCTCGAGCGTCTTGCCGCGCGGATTGTATTCGCACCCAATATAGCCGTCGTATTGAAGCCGGTCGAACTCGGCGAACAGATACGGGAAGTTGAGCTCCTCGCCGTCCGGTTCGTTGCGCGACGGGACGGAGGCGACCTGGATGTGGCCGACGATCGGTTGCAGGGCGCGGAAGGCCATCGTCACGTCCCCGTGCAGGATTTGCCGGTGATAGACATCGAATTGCAGCTTCAAGTTCGGCAGGCCGAGCTCATCGATGAGCGCGCTCGTATAGGCGAAATCGTTGAGGAAATAAGTTGGCATGTTGCGCGTGTTGATCGGCTCGAGGACGAGATCGACGCCGCGCTCGGCGAGGATCGGCGCCGCATGGGCGATGGCGCGCCGGTAACTTGCCTCAGCCTCCGGGTCCTTGCGCGAGGCGTTCCCGGACATCATGTGGACACGGCTAACCTTGGTCGCCGCGACATAGTCGAGCGCGCGCGTGAAGCCGGACTTGAATTCGTCGAATCGCGCGGGGAGCGCCGCAAGTCCGCGCTCGCCTTCATCCCAACGGCCGGGCGGCAGGTTGAATAAGGCCTGGGTCAGACGATTGTACTCGAGCCGCTCGGCGATCGCCTCAGGGGCATGGTCGTAAGGAAACAGAAACTCGACCGCCGCGAAGCCCGCCTCCGCCGCCGCGTCGAAGCGGTCGAGGAACGCATGCTCGGTGAACATCATCGATAGGTTTGCGGCGAACTTTGGCACTTGTGCTGGCTCCTTGAAGACTAACGTCGTGTTCGCGGGCTCAAGAGCCGCTCCGCGAGAACGGCCGCGATGATGATGGCGCCGATGGCGGAGCCTTGCCAGAATGGCGAGACGCCGAGCAGATTGAGGCCATTGCGGATTATCACCATGATGAACACGCCGATCAGCGTGCCGATGATCGTGCCTCGGCCGCCATAGAGGCTCGCGCCGCCGATCACCACAGCGGCGATGGCGTCCAGTTCGAGCCCGGTGCCGGCAAGCGGATCGATCGAAAGGATCTGGGACGACATGAGCGTCGCAGCAATCGCGGAAAGCGCCCCGGAAACCACGTAGGGCACGACGCTGTAGAAAAGAACGTTGAGGCCCGCGGTACGCGCCGCTTCGCGGTTGGAGCCGACTGCGTAGATCGTGCGTCCGCCCTTGGTATAGGTGAGGTAGGCCCAGGCGAGCGCATAAAGCGCGAGCAAGGTCAGGACGTTCGTCTGGATGCCGAACACCTCGGTGTAGACGAGATCATTCAGTTGCGGCGGAATATCGCTGATCGACGTCTGGCCCGAGAATATGTAGGCAAGGCTCCTTCCGATCGCCATGACGCCGAGGGTGATGACGAAGGCGGCCAGGTCGAAATACGCGATCAGCAGTCCTGAGAAAAGCCCGATCCCGGCGCCCGAAAGCGTTGCGAGCGCGATGGCGACGGGAATTGAAAAGTGATGCAGCGCCAGGCCGAGAATGACCCCGGTCAGGCCGACGACGGAGCCCACGGAAAGGTCGATGCCGCCGGTCAGAATGACGAAGGTCATGCCGATCGACACAATCCCGACGGATACGGATTGGTCGAGCAGATTGAGCAGATTGTTGGTTCTGAGAAAGTAAGGCGAGAGCAGCGATAGGGCGACGGCGATGATGATCGCCAGCGCCAGCATCCTGAGTTCGAGGGGCGCCGAACGGAGGCCAAATCTCCGCGCGGGGGTGGGCTGGAAAGTGGGCTCAGGCGTGGAGGCGGCGATCGGTTTCGAGGATTCCTGGGTCATAGCGTCGCGCGAAAGCGTTCTTGAATCGCGGACCGCATCGCCTCGGCCGGTGGGGCGGCGCCATCGGGCCGGATCACGACGCCGATCGATCCCAGCTCATGGCCACGGTGGCTGCGGACGTCGACCAGCAGGCTCTGGAGGCCGCTTGTCGGATCGGCCACGAAATCCGAGGCGCGCGCCCTTAGAGCGGCAGAGATCGGCGTCTCGTCAAATCGCGGCGCGGACCCGGCGCTGAGCGAAGGATCAGCCTTTGGGTTCGCAGTCGCCGTGTTGAGGCAGAACACGCGATCGTCGTCGAGAATCGCCCAGAACGCGGCGCCGTCGCATTGATTGGCGAGTTCCTGCAGCAGGCGCCGGTAACGCTCCATGGACGCGCGAGGCGCGGCCAAGAGCGTCAGCTTCTCCTCATCAAGATAAGCGCTCGGTACGTCCGCGATCGACGCGCCATCGCTGACCACGATCACCCGATCGGCTAAGCCCAGCAGTTCCTCGAATTCGGACGAAACGATCAGGATCGCGGCGCCGGTCGCGGCGATGTCGCGCAGGATCGCGTAGATCGAGGCCCGCGTGCCAATGTCCACGCCCTTGGTCGGCTCGTCCAGGATCAAGACCTTGGGCTCCAGCAGCAGCCATCGCGCGATGATGATCTTCTGCTGCATGCCGCCGGAGAAGTTCAAGAGGTTTGGCTCGGACAGCCGATCGGGCGGCAAGTCGAGACGCGCCATCAGCTCGTCGATCTTTTTCTCCCGCTTGCCATAGCCGAGCCCGAACCCGCGGTGCGCGCCGAGATGGGCGAGCAGCAGATTCTCGCGCACGGAAAGGTCGGGCACGATGGACTGTCGGCGCCGATCCTCGGCGACGAATCCGATGCCCGCGCGGATCGCCTCGGTCGGAGAGCGGGGAGCGAACGGCCGTCCTTCATACAGCACTTCGCCGCCGACGCGGGGGCGCAGGCCGAAGAGGGTCTCGACCGTCTCGGAGCGTCCGGCCCCGACCAAGCCGCCGAGGCCGAGAATCTCGCCGCGATGCAAGTCGAAGGAAATGTCGCGCACCATCGGGGGCGCGCGAAGGGCGCGCACGGACAGCACCGGCTCGCCGCGCTTGTCGATTGTAACGGAGGAGGGCGCGTAGATCGACCCGAGATCGCGGCCGACCATCAGGCGCACGAGTTCGGTCTGGTTCAGGCTCGAAGTGGGTCGTGAAGCCGCGACCGTACGGCCTTCGCGCATGACGGTGATCTCGTCCGAAATCGCGAAGACCTCTTCCAGACGGTGCGAGACGAACACGACCGCGCATTGCGCGCTTTCGAGCCGCGCGATGACGTCGAAAAGGCGCTCGACTTCGCTTGGGCTTAAGGACGCCGTCGGCTCGTCGAAAATGATCAGATTGGCCTTGAGCGCGAGCGCTTTCGCAATCTCGACCAGCTGGCGCTGCGCTGCGGAAAGGTCGCGCGCCTCCGCGTTGAGCGAGACCGCGTGCTCCTGTCCGAGATCGGCGAGGATCTCGCTCGCGCGCATACGCATTGTCGGACGTGACAACCGGCCGGGTCGACCGAGATCGGGGAGAAAAATGTTCTCCAGCACCGAGAGGTCCGGCGCGAGACTCGTCTCCTGCATGACCATGGCGATGCCAGCATCGAGCGCCTCGCGCGGGCTGCGAACGTTTCGCGGCGCGCCGCGATAGAGGATCTCGCCGCCATCGCGACGCACGTGACCGGAAATGACGCGCGAAAGCGTCGACTTGCCCGCGCCATTGGCGCCCAGGAGCGCATGGGTGACGCCCGCCCGCAAGGTGAGGTTTGCGCCGACGAGCGCGCGCGTCTGCGCGAAGCTCTTCGAGATCGCGCGCGCCTCCAGAAGCGGAGCTGCCAGGTCTGTCATGGTTGGGCTCGGAACAGAGGCCAGCGCTGACGCGCCGGCCTCTATCGTTGTCACTGCAGTTCGTTGGCGAACACGGTCTCTTTGATGGTCGGCAGGATCTGGTCGATGTTCTTGCTGGTGGCGATCACGATCGGCACCAGGATCTGCTTCTCAGGCGTCTCGCCCTTCAGCGCAGCGGCCAGAGCTTCGCCCGACTTCACGCCCATGAGATAGGGCTGCTGCATGCCTGAGGCGACGATGTCGCCTTTCTTGAGGAGGTCGACAAACTCCGGAATGCCGTCGAAGGCGGCGACGAGAAGCGTTCCTTCGCGATGGGCCGCCTTGATGGCGCGAAGCGCGCCAAGAGTCGGCTGGTCGGTCTGGATGAACATGGCGCGCATGTTCGGATTGGCGGTGAGCATGTCCTGGGTGAACTTGAACGTCTCGTCCGCAGTATAGGATTGCATCTGCTGCAGGCCGGCCTCCTTGGTGATCCCGGCCTTCTTCATGGCGTCGCGGAACCCAGCGGTGCGCGCCTGGCCGTTCTTGCGCGCTTGCGAGATGGTGATGAGGCCGACGGAGCCGTCGGTCCAGCCCTTCTCTTTCAACGCGGCGGCCAGCGCCTCGCCGACGCCGAAGGCGCCCTGGTAGTTGTCGGAGATGATGAACGAGGCGTACTCGCCGCTGTTGGTGCCGATATCCGCGACAACGACTGGAATTTTCGCGCGCGCGGCAAGCGCGAGAACGCTTGGCGCGGTGGAGCTGTCGGTCGGCGAAATGGCGATGCCGGCGACGCCGCGCGCGATCGCGTCCTGCGCGTTCTTGAGCTGCGTTTCGGCGCTGTTGTGTGAATCGAGCGCCGTATAGGAATAGCCGGCCTTCTTGGCTTCCGCCTCGATGCCCTTGGAGAGGTAGCGCCAGAATGGCAAGTCGAGTCCTGGCGTCAGGTAGACGATCTCCTTTGAATCGGCGGCGCGCGCGGGCGCGGCGAATCCCATGGTCGTGGCGGCGAGCGCCGACACGACGGATATGAGACCTCGACGGCTGAGTTTCATTATCTTTCCTCCCTATTTTGCCGGACTATCCGGCGAAACGATTGCGGCTCTGCTCATGCGGCGCTGCCCAAGTCAAGCCGTCTTCTTTGGCTTTGGCTTGTCCGCAAGGATCTCGATGGTTGTGGCGTAGATGCGATCGATATGCCGCCCGATTGCGTCGGTCGCCGCCTGCGGATCGTGGGCCTTCAGAGCGTTGAAGATCGCGACATGATCACGATAGCTTTTCTCGATCGCGCCGGGCTGCGACACAGCGATCCTGCGGTGGTCAAGCATGAATGTATAGAGATTCGTGACAAAGTCCGCGAGCAACCGATTGCCGCAAGAGCGATAGATCGTCAGATGAAACTCCCGGTCGCAGATCAGGAAGTGCACAGGGTCGCGCATCGTTTGCTTCTGGATCGCAAGCGACTGTTCGAGGCGGGAAAGCGTCGAATCGTCGATGTGGAGAGCCGCTTCGGCGGCGACAGCGCGCTCGATCAGCAAGCGCGATCTATGCACGGAATCGAGCTCATAGGAATTGATCGCGCTCGGGCTGGCGACGCCGATCTTCAACGTATCGATCTTTTGGCTGACGACGCGCGTGCGCGAGCCCTGGCTCACCGCGACGATGCCGCTCGCCGCCAGGGTCTGGATCGCGCCGCGTACGGTCTCACGGCTGACCGCCATGAGCGCTGCGAGGTCACGCTCGCTCGGTAGCTCCTCGCCGACCTGAAGAATGCCCGACGCGATGAGCGAGGCGAGCTTGTCGCTGATCCGTTCGCGCACCGTGCGCCGGCCGATCTCGGCCCTCAGATGCGGAACTTGTGCGAAAACGCTGGCCGGTGGCGCGCGCAAATTCATTCCGCCAATTTGCTCCACCGTTATGCTGGTCTGGTGACTAGACCAGCATGGCGGCTCGCCGATTGTCAAGCGTAAGCGGCTGAAGATACGGACAGCGACTACGGGTGGTGGAGCGCCGATTTGCCAGAGCGATCGGCGTTTCGGTGTGCCCAGCCGCTCATGGCTCAAGGCGACCCTTAGCGGGCCTCGAAAGCCTGTCCTGCGCTTCTCGATGGGAATTCTCCATTTGGCGCCGCAAGTCCTGCGTCTCCTGGAGCGTCCTTCGAGATGCCGTGCTTCACGCGACCCTCGAGACGGGGTTGGGGGCAATGCGCCAGATACAAATTGCGCCTAAGCGATCAGACTCGCATCGACGACCGTCTCCGGAACGCCGGAGACGATCAGCTCCAGCACTTCCTTTTCCGTCGTCTCAGCAATCGCGCGCTCGCCGACGTTGCGTCCACGCTTCAGCACCATCACCCGGTCGCCAACCTCGAAGATGTCGTTCAGGCGATGTGAGATGATGATCTGCGAGACGCGGTGTCGTTTCAGTTCAAGCATCGTCTCCAAGAGACGGTTGGTCGCCGTCACCGAGAGGTTGGCGGTGGGTTCGTCGAAAATCACAACCTTAGGCTCGAAGGAAATGGCGCGCGCGATGGCCACGGATTGCTGACGGCCGCCAGAAAGGCTTTCGACCTTCTGATAGACCGAGTTCACGTCGACCTTCAGGCGATCGAGGATCGTCCGGGCGTCGAGATGCATGCGAGCGCGATCGACGAAGATCCCGAAGCGGCGGGGCCAGCGGCCGAGGAAGATGTTTTGGCTGACATCGAGATTTCCGCACAAGGCGAAGTCCTGGTAGATCATCTCGATACCGAGATCGCGACTCTCGTGCGGGCTCTTGAAATTGACAGGCTTCCCATCGACCAGGACTTCGCCTGAATCCCGTTGGTACGCGCCGGTCATGATTTTCATGAGCGTCGACTTGCCCGCCGAATTGTCCCCCACGAGGCCAAGGACCTCTCCAGGCGTCAAGCTCAGATGGACGTCGCTCAGCGCCCTCACCGGACCGAAGCTCTTCTCGATCGAACGCATCTCCACGATCGGGCGGCTCATGCCTTGGCCTCCTTGACGGGCTCGACGTGTGTCGGCTCTTCAGCGACGCGCCTGCGGCCGAACAATTGGCCAAGGATATTGTGCTGACGCAGCCAGATATCGCCGACCACGGCGACGATCAGAATGAGGCCGATGAACACGTTCTGCCATTGCTGCGGCAAGACGAAGGACGAGCCGTCCTTGAGAATGATCTGAAGCGACAAGAGCGAGCGGATGAGCGTGATGACCATGGCCCCCGCGAGCGAGCCGATCATTGTGCCGTAGCCGCCGAAGATCGATCCGCCGCCGATGATGATTGATGAGATGCTGTCGAGTTCGCGCAATTGGCCTGCGGTCGGAATGAAGCTGCGGTAGAACGCGTCGTAGATGATCCCGGCGCAGGCAGCGCAGATTGACGAGATCAGGAACGATGTGAAGCGCACCCGTCGCGTATTGACGCCCGCGAAATTCGCGGCGCGTTCATTGCCGCCGATCGCATAGACTTTCTCCCCGAAGGTGGTATGTGCGAGCACCACTCCGGCAATGAGCGCAACGAGCAGGACGAAGATGGTCTGCACGCTGACCGCCTTGGCGATGGCGAGCCACAGGCCGCCGGTCGGCGCGAGGCCCATGGCGTCGAGGAGCTCGTAGAGGTTTCGCCCGATCAGATTGAACGATTCCGGAAAACCATTGAGCTGCGTGCCGGCGACGATCGAGGAGCCGAGTCCACGCGCCCAGTAGAATGTGCCCAAGGTGGTGATGAAGGCCGGCATGCCCACATAGGCGGTGAGCCAGCCGTTGATGAGTCCGGCGACGACGCCGGCCATGATTCCGCCGCCGACCGCAGCCAACGGACCCCAGTTCGTATCCTTCATAATCACGGCGGCGACCGCGCCCGATAGCGCGAGCACGGAGCCAACGGAAAGGTCGATGTCGCCATTGGCCATCACAAATGTGAGGCCGACAGCGAGAAGCGCGATTTCGGAGAACGCGAGCAGAATCGCAAAGCTGTTGTCGAGACCGCCCCAGAAATCAGGCCTCGCCCACAGGCCGAACAGCCAAAGCGCGACCATGAGGATCACCGCCGCGGCGTCTCGACGGTAGAAGAAGGCGGCGATCCCGCGTTTGCCCAAGCCGCGCGCCTGCACATTCGCGCCGCGGGTCTGGACGCCTGAGATCGCGACTCCGCCAAGGTCCGGGATCGGCGGCGGGGGCCGCCCGCGCAACCAGGCCCAGAGGCGCGGGATCGCGCGACGTCGGACGAGCCAAGGCTCGATCAGCACGGCGATGATGAGGATCACGCCCAGGCAGGCCGGGACTGCGCCGGGCGGCAATTGGGTCACCGCCGCGACTTGCGCCGTGTCGCCGTTGCCGAGGTCGACGGTGCGGGTGGTGGGAACGCCTTCCCGCAGAACTTTGTCGATGAGCCCAATGAGGATCGCGCCAAGGCAGGACCCAAGGACTCGTCCCCGGCCGCCGAAAATCGCCGCCCCGCCGACGATTACCGATGAGATGGCGATCAGCTCCAGGCCAAAGCCGGCCAGTGGGTCGGCGTCCTTGTTCTGCGCGACGCTCATGAGGCCCGCGATCACCGCGCAGAGCGAAGACAGGACATAGGAGCGCATGCGGACGAAGCGCGTATTGATGCCGGCGTAGCGCGCCGCCTGCTCATTGCCGCCAACGGAGTAAGTGGTCCAGCCGATCGCGGTGTAGGCCAGCGCCGCCGCGGCGATCACGGCGATGATGAGGAAGAGGATGATCTGGTTGTTGAAGCCGAACGCGTTGATCTCGCCCAAACGGAAGAAGGCGGGTTCAGTCCCCGCCTTGATCTCGAACGCGATGTTCTTGCCGCCGGTGAGACCGAGAATGACGCCACGGCCGATGAACAGCATCGTCAGCGTCGCGATGAAGGCCGGCACTTCGAGGACCGTGACCATCAAACCGTTGATCAGCCCAATCGTCAGACCCATGACCAGGCACCAGAATACGGCCGTCCAGACGCTCATGTCGAAATAGGTCGGCGCGAAGACCATGCCGAAGATTGTCGCGGTCAAACCGAAGGTCGAGCCGACCGAGAGGTCCAGTTCCCTGTTGACGATGACAAAAGTCATGCCGATCGCGAGCACCCCGTAGCGCGAGGCGTCTCGCATCACGGAAAAGAGCGCGTCGGTCGATCCGAAAAAAGCGGGATTGAGATAAAGGCCGCCCGCGTAGAGGATCGCCATGATGACAAGGAGGCCAACCTCCCAGCCTCCGAACAGGAGGGGAGCCTCGCGCCCCATGTCGCGAACGCTTGCATCGTTGGTGGGAGCGGTCATCGATGTTAATCGAGGCGCGTAAGCAAGGCCTGAGCCTCGCTCACGCGTTCGATCGCTTACGCGATCAGTTCTCGAAGCGCTTGCCGACCTTGTCGACATTGTCCTTGGTCACGAGCTGTGCGCGTGTGTCCAGGTTCGCGGCGGCAATGTTGCGATCGAGTTGCAGATAGAGCTGCATGACCGGATAGAAACCCTGCAGGAAGGGTTGCTGTCCAAGCGAGCCTTGCAACGCGCCGGTCCTGATCTGCTCGAGCTGCTTGGGGCCAAGATCGAAGCCAAAAGAGCAGATCTTGTTGTTGAGCTTGAGCTGCGAGATGGCGTCGCCGATCGCAGGCGTCACGCCGCCGTTCGGTCCAAAGAGCCCCACAACGTCCTTGCGGCTTTCGATCAACTGCACGATCGGAGCGGGGCTGATGTCGGCGCCGACATCGACGCCGATATTGTTGGGGCCGGCGTCGACCTTGAAATCCTGCAGTCGGTTGGCGGCTTTAAGCGCCTTGACCGTCGCCTGGAAAGCCGCCTTGACGCGGTTGTTGACCTCGATATTGCCGACCGGAACCGTGTTCGGGAAGAGTATCGAGCCGCCCTTGACGTTGTTTTTCAAAAGGCACTTCACGATCGCCTCGCCGCCGATCGCGGCTGCGGAAGCGTCCTGGCCGGTGTGGCTGATGTTGTTGCGGTCAAACAGCGTGCCGTCGTACGAATTCATCGTGGCGACGACGACCCCGCGGTCTTCCAGCTTCTTGACGATGTCGTTATAGGCGCCGACCTGCGGCGTGGTCATGATCACGCCATTGATGGTCGGGTCGTTGACGATCTGATTGAGAATCTGGATTTCGCGCGGGATGTCGTCGATCGGCGCTTCGGAGCCAAGTTTGATCAGGTTGATCCCGAAGGCGTTCGCGGCGACCTGTGCGCCGACATAGACCGGATCGAAGAAGCCGTTGCCCGCTGTGTGGGTGATGATCGCGAAAGTGAGCGGCTTGCCGTTCTTCTTGGTGGCCGCCCCCTCCTTCGCGGCATCCTCCCAGGTGTATCCGCCGACCGCCTTGCTGATCGCTCCCGACTGAGCGAAGGCTCCCGAGCCCCAGAAACACGTCGTCGCAACAATGGCGGCGGTCGCAAGCCTTTTCATCATAGCGTTCCTCCTCATGGTCACTTTTGGCCGCGTGGCCCCGCGGGATCGGGCGGAACCCCCCGCTCACGGGAAGGGTCGTCGTTCCCGACGCCGCGGAAAGGCGCGACAGATCGGCTTTTGCCAATCCAATTCGAGTAAAACGGCGATTCAGGGAATTGGCAACTCCGAAAATCTGGCGTTGCTAAAGGCTGCTCGTCGGGTTGCAGCGCGAAACCCGCCCCCGACGCGCCCGAGCGTCAGCGCCTCGACTTAAAGCAGCGACGAGCGGAAGCGTACGCAACGTCAGGTTTTGCAAGGCTTAGCCGAAACGGATCAAGCCGCTCGGATCGTTATTATCTGCGCTATTCGGTTATTTGTTTCTTTAGACGGCGCACCGCAAATAACGAGTCGCGCGGCTCTGCCTCCGCCCTAACTTAAGCGTCGTCGTCATGCCGTCCTCCAATCTCAAATACGCCCACGGACCGCGGAGCGCGACTGGCGCTTCGATTGCGACGATCAACCCCACCTTGAGCGCGGAAGGCGGCGCCGCCAAGCCGGTGGCCGATCTTCGTGTTGACGAAACGACAGCGGAGCAAAACCCGCCAGGCGCGCGATCCGTCCAGACCCTTTTGGAGCGCAGCTTTTCACCGGGCGCCGACGAGCTTGCGGTCGATAAAGCGCCTTCAGCGAAAAAGAGCGTCACCTATGGAGTAACGGCGCGGCGCCTCACCAAGATCGCGCTTGGGATCGGGCTCGTGATTGCATTCGGCTGGGCGCCGCTTCGAGCGATGCTGGCGACAACCAGCGTCGAGGCGATCGTCAACGCCCGTATCGAGACAATCCGTGCCCCCATCGAAGGCATCGTCCAGGCGCCTGGCGAGAAGTCCGCAAACTGGAGCTCGACCGCCGCGCCGCCCAAACTCACGATCAGCAACCCCTATGCCGACCGAAGCCGCCTCGACGAGCTTCGGCGCGACCTGAACACGCTTCAGTCGCAAGAGGAGACGCTTGGGCGCCAATCCCAATTGACGCAAACCGCGCTCGACACGATCAACCTTCAGGCCGAAAAATACCGTGCTGGCCGCCTCAAGTTGATCGACGCGAGACTTGCGAGACAGACCGCGGAGCTTCAGACCACGAGCGCGAAAACGTCTCAAACGACGGCCTCCAAGCGACGCAGCGACCATTTGCAGCAAACGGGTTTTATTTCGGGAGCCGACAGCGATCGGGTCCAATACGAATGGAACGCCGCGACCTCCGCCGAAGCCGCGGCCCAGAAGCGTCTCGAAGAAACGAAAGTCGAACGCGACGCGGTCGCCGACGGCGTGTTCATCGGCGACAGCTACAACGATGCCCCAAGCTCGATTCAGCGCGAGACCGAACTCACGATGAAAAAGGGCGAGCTTGACGCCCAGCTTTCCGGGGTGCGGACGCAAATCAAACACATCACCGATCAGATTTCAGAGGAAGAAGCGCGCTACCGGCTCCGTTCCGAAGCGACGATTGCTCTGCCGTCGATGGGCCGGGTTTGGGAGATGCTGGTCGGTCCCGGCGAGTTTGTGAACAAGGGTCAAGACCTCTTGCGCGTGCTCGACTGCTCGCATCCGATTGTCAGCGCCAATGTCGACGAGCGGGTCTACAACCGTCTCGAAGTTGGAAGCCCCGCGACGTTTCGGCCGCTCCAGGACGGCAAGACCTATCACGGGACCGTCATCAATTTGACGGGCGCCGCCGGAGCGCCGGCGAATTTCGCCATCGCGCCGATCAATCTGCGCAAGAGCCCATTTTACGTGACGATCGCCATGGATGACATGGGCGAGGCTGGATGCTCGATCGGGCGAACCGGAACGGTCACATTCGGAAACAACGAAACGGCTTCCGCCCGCGTGGGACAGCGGCGGGAGCCGACCACATCTCAAGAGCTCCATTTCCGAGAGCTGAAGCCGTGCTGGCCGTTGTTGACGACTCTGTCCTAGCCGCTGCTCGGCCCGCGCTGGCGACGCTCGGACTGTTCTTTGTCTGCGCGGCGATCTGGCCAAGGCCTGTCACAGCAGGCCGCGCCGTCATGGTCACGGGCAGCCTCGCCCTTATGGCTCAGTATGCCTGGTGGCGGATTACGGACACGCTGCCTGCGCCTGGATACACCTTCGAATTCGCGCTCGCGTTCGTCTTTCTCCTGGCCGAGCTGATAGGAATCGCAACCGCCGCGCTCTCGTTGCTCTTCCTCGTCCGGACGCGAGACCGATCGCCTGACGCAGACGCGAATGCCGAATGGCTTTCTTCGCTCGACCGACCGCCGTCGATCGACGTGCTTATCTGCTCGTATAACGAAGAGAGGGAGATTTTGGAGCGCACGATCGTCGGTGCGCTCGGTATGGATTATCCAGACTTTCGCGTCTGGATGCTTGACGATAACCGCCGCGCCTGGGTGGAGACGCTTTGCGCTGAGCTTGGTTGTCGCTACCTCTCGCGGTCAGACAATCAATATGCCAAGGCTGGAAACATAAATCACGCGCTCAAACATATCGCCGGATTGCCCGACGCCCCGGAATTCGTCTCGATCCTCGACGCCGATTTCGTTCCGACCCCACAGTTCTTGAAACGCGCCATGGCGCTGTTTCGCGATCCCACCATCGGTGTCGTGCAAACGCCCCAACATTTCGTCAATCCCGACCCCATTCAGATCAATCTCGGCGCGACGAAATTCTGGCCCGACGAGCAGCGCTTTTTCTTCGACATCGTGCTCCCCGCCAAGGACGCATGGTCCGCTGCGTTCTGTTGCGGCACGTCTTCGATCATCAGGATGCGGCCGCTGATGCAAATTGGCGGCTTTCCGACGGATTCGGTCACCGAGGACTATCTGTTGAGCCTGCGGCTCAAGGAGAAAGGCCTTTTGACGGCCTATTTGAATGAGCCTCTGACCTATGGGCTCGCTCCCGAAGGCTTGAAAGAATACATCACGCAGCGGAGCCGGTGGTGCCTCGGCTTCATGCAGATTGCGCGCGGCCGCAGCGGCCCGCTTTCCTTATGTTCACCGCTCGCGTTCATCGACCGCCTGTCACTGACGGAAGTGTTTCTCAATTGGACTGCGGTTCCTCTCTCGCGGGCCGTCGGTCTGATCATTCCGCCCCTTTCGCTGGCCCTCAGTCTTCATCCCTTCCATGCTTCGCTTTACGATCTCGCGACGCGCTTCCTGCCGTATTTGCTTTGGAGCGGACTCGTGATGAGTTGGCTGTCAGGCGGAAAAGTCATGCCGATCCTGTTCGACGTGAGTCAGATCATCGTGATGCCCCAAATTTTGAAGGCTGCAATATTCGGGCTCGCGCGGCCGCAGGGGCAAAAATTCCAGGTCACCGCCAAGGGCGGCGATCGCAATCATGGCTTTGTCGAATGGACGGTCATGCGTCCTTTCGTGATCCTCGTCGTCCTGTCGCTCGCGGCGGTCCTGTGGGCCTTCTACGTGAACGGGGGATCGAACGAGATTCACTATTCGAGCCCGGCGCTGGCCTGGACCTGGTACAATCTGATTGTCCTCGTTGTGCTCTGCTTCGTTTGCGTCGAGCGGCCTCGTAAACGCGCCGCTGAGCGGTTCGCATCGCGCGAACTGGTTTCGGTCAAGACGGCCGACCGCACACAGCTCATGCAACTCGCGGACGTTTCCATCACCGGCGCGCGCATCTTTGGCCTTCCCCCCGGCGCTCCCGGGGATACCATCGAGCTCGAGCTGCCAAAGTTTTGTGTTTCGGCAAAGATCGTCCGTCGAGAAGGCGACACTTTCGCGGTCGCCTTCAACCACACCCTGAAATCGAGGGTTGCCGCGATTCAGCATTTCTATTCCGGCGGGTATTTAAGACCGCTCGGCTCGATTCGGGTTTTGCGCGTGGCGGAGTCGGTCCTCCGACGAGTGTTCGACTAGTCGCGAGGCTGGGATTTCTGGCTTTCGCCGATCAGCCCGTGCTGCTCATTTCAGCTTCTCCGCCGGGGTCGAGTTTTTCCATCAAATCGCGGATACGGGGATAAAGCTCGTGGAAGATCGCATAGCGCCTTTCATAAAGGCGCGCATTGCGAGGATCAGGCTCAATTGTGAACGCGGCCGGGTTCCACTGCTTGATCGCTGATCTGGAGACATCGCCGATTGCAAGTCGCGCCAAAAAGGCGTCGCCATAGGCAGCGCCGATGCTGACCTCCGGCGCCGTCTGCGTGAGCCCGGAGACATCGGACGTGGCTTGCGCCCAAATCCGGTTCCGCAATCCTCCGCCCACAGCGATGATCGTCGAGGGCGGCGCGCCGCCCTCGGCGTAAGTGTCGAAGATGTGCTTGGTCGCGAAGGCGATGCCCTCGAGAGCGGCTCGATAAATGTCGGCGCGCGTGTGGGCCAATGTGAGACCGATGACGGCGCCTTTGGCGTTCGGATCGTGTATCGGCGTCCGCTCGCCGGAAAAATAGGGGAGAAAAACGAGTCCGTTGGCGCCTGGCGGCGACGCTTGACCCTCGGCCGCCAGCGCGCTCATCGCTGCCTCCGGACTGAGGTCTCGCGCGAGTTGGTCGGCGAACCAATGGGTGAGCGTCCCGCTGGTCGCCAGCCCCGCCATGCACGCATGTTGGTCGGCGAAGAGCCACGGCGCATGCCAGAGCCGAGGATCCCGGATGCGCTCAGACCCGATCCGGACCGTGAATATGGTCGATCCGTACATCAGCATCATTTCCCCCGCGTCGAGGACGCCCACGCTGATCGCCTCGGCCGCCGCATCGATCGTCCCCACGATCACCGGCGTTCCAAACGCAAGCCCGGTTTCCTCGGCGGCGCGGCCGATGACGGCGCCCGCGATCTCCGTCGTCCAGGCAATCTCTGGCAAGCGCTCAAGGTCCGTGATGTCCGGCGCGAGCGCGTTGCTCCATGTTCGCCCCTCGATGTCATAGAGCGGGGCGACGCTGGACGCGCTGTAATGGTCGGTCACGAAGCGGCCGGTCAGCCGATGCACAAGGAACGACGTCGCATTGAGAAATTTTCGCGCGCTCGCGTAGATGTCCGGCCGGTTGCGCCTGAGCCACAGAATCTTCGGGCCGACGGCCTGCGAAGTCAGCGCGTTGCCGCCATGCGAGAGGATGCGGTCAGCGCCGATGCGGGCGGTCAGATCTTCGATCTCGCGAGCCGCGCGGGTGTCCACGCCATAAAGCACAGCGTTCATGAGCGGCTCGCCGTCCGCGTCGACGGGCAGCATGCACGGGCCGATCGCGCTCGCGCCGACAGCCTTCACCTCGGACGCGTCAAGCCCACTGTCGGCGAGAAGCTTTCGACAGAGCCAGACGAAGTCGCCCCACCAGTCTTGCTCGGCGCGGTGCTCGGCCCAGCCCGCGCGCGGCACGATGAGGTCGTGCGGGCGAGCGGCGCTCGCCAAGATCCGCCCGTCGCCGTCGACGAGCACGCCCTTCGATTCGTAGGTCCCGATGTCAATGCCGAGAGTGGCGTTCATTCCGGATAGTCGTTGCGATTGAGGCTGAAGTCGACCTCAATGCTCGACAACCCGGCAACGAGGAGCGCCGTGAGGCTGACAAGATCGGAAAGATCACAGACTTCGAGAGCCGAATGCGTGTAGCGGCAGGGGAAGCCGAGGTCGATCGCGGCGACGCCGTGATGAACGAGCTGCACATAGGACGAGTCCGTGAGCACACCGACCTGAGCGCTGCGCTGCAGCGGCAAACCCGCTTGCTCCGCCGCGCGTTCAAAAAGCGAGACGAGCGCGGGATGCGGAATCGTGCCGTTCAAAGTGCCGCGCCCATGGAAGCTGTACAGGCTCATGCCCGGCCCGCCTCCGAGCACAAGATCGCCGCGCACCTGCATGTCGGGCGTGTCGGTCGCGAGCATGAGATCGAGCTGGATGGCGATGTCGGGTTTCAGCGCCTGAGCCGCGGGCATCGCGCCGCGCAGATTGTATTCCTCCTGGGTCGAGAAAACGAAATGGATCGTCGGTCGTTGACGAATGGGCGCAAGCAGACGTGCGACCTCCGCGATCACAGCGCAGCCGGCGCGATCGTCGACCGATGTCCCGGCGATCTTGTCTTCGGCGAGCGCGAACGCTTTCGGCGCGTAGACCACGGGCGAGCCGATCTTGACGCCCGCCGCCGCCGCGTCTTCGGCGCTTGAGAAGCCCGCGTCGACCAGGATCTCCTGATAGGGAACGACGCGGTACTTGTCCTCGGGGCTCGTCGCGTGATGGCTCTTGTTGCCGATGATTGCGCGGACATCGCGTCCCTCGCCAACGCAGATCAGAAGCTCTTGCGCGGCGAGCGCTCGTTCGGGGACGCCCCCGAGACGCTCAAGCCGGAGGAAGCCGCCCGCCTCGATTTTCCGGACGACGAATCCGAGCTGGTCCATGTGGGCGAACAGCATGACGCTGGGCCGGCCCGGGTCGCCTTGAGCGGTCGCGATCAAATTGCCAAGCTGATCGGTCGTGGTTGCGAGGCCTAACCCCGCCATTTCGGCGGCGAGGCGCCGGCGTACACGGCCTTCGTGCCCGCTGAGGCCGGGGATGAGCATAAGCTCGATCGTGAGCGCCCGGAGGCGTTCACGCGACGGAACGGCGCCAGGCACCGGACCCGCGGTTATTTGCCGGCTCCTGCCGTAAGACCCATGACAATATAGCGCTCGAGGAAAATGCCGATCAAGAGAAGCGGCGCAATCGCCGCCGTCGCGAGCGCCGCGATTGTCCACCAGTTGATGCCAGACGAGCCCGTTTGGCTCGCCACCATGACGGGCAGGGTTTGCGCGTTGGAGCCCGTCAGGAGCGAGGCGAAAAAGTACTCGTTCCAACAGAGGACGAGCGACAGGATGAAGGCCGCGACCATGCCCGGCAATGCAATGGGAAGGACGATGCGCAGGAAGGCTCCCCAGCTCGTGCAGCCGTCCACCAGCGCCGCCTGCTCCATTTCCATCGGGATGGTGTCGAACTGATCGCGCATGACCCAAATGACGATCGGCAGAACCATCAATGTGTAGATGAGGATGAGGCCGATCCGCGTGTCGAGCAGCGCCAGTCCCTTGTAGAGAACCAGAAACGGCAGCGCGAGAACAACGGGTGGTAAGATGAGCTGGGACACGAAAAAGAAGGAGATGTCCTTGTTCCGCCACGGGCCGAACTTGTAGTCGAAACGGCTGAGCCCGTAGGCGGCCAGCGAGCCGATGACAATTGCGAATGCGGAGGCGCCGACCGAGCAGATGACGCTGTTGATGAATTTACTGACGAACTCCTCGCGTACGTTGGAGGTGCTGAAAATCGTATCGGGCGAAAGGCCGAGCGATTGCCATCCCTTCCAACGCGGCATGAAGTCAACCCATGGAATGAGATGGCCTTGCGTAACGTCGCGCCCGAGCTTCATCGAGGTCGACAGGGTCCAGTAGATGGGGAAGAGCGCAACCACGGTCCATACGATCAGGAGCGCGTAGATTGCGATGCGTCCGACAAGGCGCGCGAAACTCCGCGGCGCGACGGCGTCGTCGCGCTCATCAAGCGCCGTGGCGTCCGCGGCGGCATTGACGGTCATCGCCAGCTCTCCGTCCTGATCGCGCCCCTCACGTTACCTTCCGCACATAGCGGTTGGCCACGCTCAGGAGCAGCGTGATGAAGATGATGATGATGACGAGGTAGACCTCGGCCACCATCGTCGCATAGCCGACATTTGAGCGATCGCGGTATTCGCGATAGACGAAGCTCGAGATTGTGTCGGTTGCGCCGGCTGGGCCGCCCGCGGTCACATTGATGACGATGTCCGCGAGTTTGAGTTCGAATATGGTGCGCAGGATGATCGCCGTCACGCTCACCGGGAGCATGAGCGGAAAAGTGATCTCCCAGAAGGTTTGCCAGGTGCTCGCCCCATCGACCTTGGCGGCCTCCTTCACATCGAGCGGCAGCGCCTGCAGGCCCGCGAGAAGCAGGATCACCATGAACGGGATCCACATCCAAGCGTCCATAGCGATAATCGTGGTCCTCGCAATCCACGGATCGGTGAAAAAGGTGACATTCTCCCAGCCGAGCCATCTGGCGAAATTCGCCAAAGGTCCGAAGCGGTTTTCCGTGAGCGATTTGCCGATCATCCAGCTCACCGCTACCGGGCTCAGCATGAAGGGCATGAGAAACGCGACGCGGAAAAATTTGCGCCCGCGAATGTCGGCGTTCAGCGCGAGCGCGAGGCCAAAGGCGATCGCGTACTGAACGATGACGGTCGCCACATAGAACACCATATTGCCGAGAGCGTTCCAGAAATAAGAATCAGCCCAGAGGGTGCGCAGATTGTCGAGGCCGTTGAAATGAGGGTGGCCCTGCGCGTTGAGGTTCCAGTCGGTGAAGGCGACGGAGAAACCAAACAGGGTCGGGAAGATCACCATGGCGCCGGTGAACAGGAGAGCGGGCAGCACAAATAACCGTTGCCGTCCGAGCTCGCCGCGCTCCAGAATCTGAGCGATCCCTAGCGCCACGCACCATACGAGGAACGCGTAGAGGGTCGGACGCCAGTCGGCGAAGCCGATCGAAACGAGACCCGCGCTATCGACGATTTGCAGCGCCGCGACGATAAGGAGCAGGCCAGAAGCGAGACGGAAAAGCCACTTGCCGAGAGACAGCGGGCCGGCAGGAACCTCATCGTGGGCTGCTTCAAGTCTCCCGCTGCTCACAGCGTCCGTCCGTTTTCGTGATCGCCAATTCAAAAATCGCTGGGACGCCGTCCGCGACGCATCATGCGTCGCGGACGAAATCTCTGTGAGAATTACGTCTTTTAGGTCAAACCCATCGAAATCCGATAGTATTTGATCTGGTTTTCCCGGCCGAGCTTGTCGGTCAGCTTGTCCCAGGCGGCGGCGACGTTGTCGGCGCCTTGCTGCGCCGTCTGCTTGCCCGCGAACGTCTTCTGCAGCTCATCCTCGGCCATGCTATAGTACTGGAAGATGCCTGGGATACGCGGCTCGATCGCCGAGTTCGGGTGGTTGTAGGATGTCGACTGCGAGTCCATGTAGGATCCGATGTATTTTTTATCGTAGCCGGCGAGCGCCCACAGATCGAGGTTGGTGTGGCTCTTCCGGTAAGGCTGGAATCCCGAGGGATACGCCGCCGTCCACATCGACAGGTCTTTTCCGCCGAGATGGGCCGCCGCGCTCCACGCCGCCTTCTGTCGCTTCGGATCGCTGTCGACCGTCTTCATCACATAGATGCCCCAACCGAGATAGGCCATGTTCGGCGCATGGTTGGGGCCGCTCGCGAGCTTCTCCCACTTTTGCGTCCGGAAATTGTAGACATCGTCCGAACCAGGCAGGATGTCGAAATTAAGGACCTCCCCGATCGTTGCGGTGTCGCTTGTCCTGGCGAATGTGCCGATGTCTCCCCACCATTCGAGGAGCGAGCCCGTCCCGGTGACGAACTGCTGGAACGCGGTCGTGTTGGGATCGGCGTTGATCTGATCCCCGGGCTCGCTGGGCAGGGCGTCGACTACGTCCTGGATAGCCCTCACCCAGGCAGGATTGTTGACCAGCGGCTTCATGTTCTCGTCGAACAGCCAGTTCTTCTCGCCGGGGTACTTGGCGTAAGCCGTCGCGCGGCTCCCGGTGAAGTAGAATTGGAATCCGCCCCAAGGCTTGGGTTGGTCGAGAAAGCCATAAACTTCCTTGCCTTTGAACTTCTTGCCCTTCAGGAACTTTGTGACCTGCTGCACTTGCTGCCAGGTCTTGGGCTGACCCCATGTCGCGAGCCCCGCTTGGTCCTTCCAGTCGGACCATTGTTTGGCGAGATCGGGATCGGAGAAGACATCCGTGCGGTAGTTCAAAGTATGGCAGTCGCTGTCGATGGTGACGCGGTGGATCTTTCCGTTCCATGTGCCGACGGGCGGCTTGAGGTAATTGACGTAGTCGTCGAAGTCGATCTGCGTCTTGACCCAGCCAGGCATCTCCGAGAGTAGGTCCTTGACCCCCATGTCGCCCTCGAACGGCGCGCCCATCTCGAGAATGTCGAAGTCTGCGGTGCCGGTCGCGATCGATTGCTGCAGGCGGGCGTTGTAATCGCCCTGGGCGAGGTCGATCCATTTGATCTTCGCGCCGGTGTAAGCCTCCCAAGGGGTGAGGAAGCCGCGGAACAGGAAGTTGTGGAGGTTCTGGTTGTTGAGCCCCATGAAGGAGAACTCGACGCCGGCAAACTCGCCCTGTTTCACGTTAGCCTTGGTCGGCCCGAGGCAGAGCGCGCCGACTTTCTGCCAATCCGCGTCGGTCGGCGAGCCGTTGCCAGCGCCGGGGATTTTCATGATCTGGGCGACGATGCTGTCTTCGGCGAAGGACGGCGTGGACGACAGGACGGACGAGCTTGCCGCCAGCGCGGCGGCGCCGGCCGCCCCTTTTAAAACGTCGCGACGGCTTCCCTGCATCGCCATGAGTTGTTCGTAGACTTGGACACGCATGTTTTATTCCTCCCTCTTGCGCCGATTTCGCGATTTCGGACCAAAACGACGTCGCGCCGCGTTCGCACGCAATCCCGCGCGCGGCTAGCACAAGTTCCGAGAGTTAAGCGGGCGTTTTGTGGCAAAGTCAATTGCGCGCGCCCTACGCATTTGTCGGCTCGACGCCAAGCGCTTTGCGCAAGTGCGCGAGGATGCGGTCCCGTCCGTTTATCCCAAGTTCGACGCTCGCCTCGCGCGCGGACCGGGAATACCATTCGTCCTCCGAGATCCGCGACGTGTCCACGCCTTCCGGCAAGAGCGCCATGAGCAGCGAGGTCTCGCCCTGACCGGCGTGATCGAACGGGTAGCCATCCATCGCCGAAGGCAGCATGAGAGGATGCGCCTTGATCCAGTTGAGAGGGTCGTCGCCGGTCGACTGTTGCTCATAGTAGTCGGCCATCGACTTCGCGCCCCACCATCCCTCGCCTCGCTCCGCCTCGAGGAAGGCGAAGATGGCTTGCCGGGCCGCCAACTTGAAGGCGAGGTCCGTCGGCATGCCGGCCGTGAAGTTCTCGGTCTGATGATGGATGACGAAGTGAATGTTTCGGAAGCCGATGCGCAGGAGCCCGGTGAACATCGCTTTGGCGAGGGGCAGGAGCGTCTCAGCGTCGACGTGAAGCGTGCCTGTGCGCTTCGGCGGTTCGACGGCGTAGCTCGCCGCGCCATAGGTAAAGGGCGGCAGGATGACGAGGTTTGCCTCGCGTTCAAGGATCTCGAGGATTCCGGTCACGGCGAGCGTATCCATCCCGACCGCCATGTGCTCGCCATGGTATTCGAGCACCCCTAAGGGCAGGACGACAGGCCAATTGCCGTCGATGGCCGTACGAATCTGGTGCGGCAGCATCAGTTCGTAACGCACGAGGCCTCCAGCGTCTTCCCGCGGCTACTCCAGCCGCTGGCCGTTTTCGGCGTCGAACAGGTGGACCGCGTCCAAGTTTGGCGAGAGCAGCAGGCTTTGGCCCGGCTGAGCGGATATGCGGTCCCGGAAGACGGTGACGATTGGATGGCCTCCGACCTTGGCGAACACCTGGGTTTCCGAGCCGGTCGGCTCGACCACCGAAACCTCCGCCTTGAAGTCGCCGCCAATGGCCAGATGTTCGGGCCGAATTCCATAGATGCAAGGGCGTCCGTCAATGTTGCCGGGCGTCGATTTAAGGGGCAGCTCCACACCGCCTTCGGTCGTGAAGACGGGCTTGCCTTTCACGGTTACAGACCCTTTCAGCAAGTTCATTGAAGGCGAGCCGATAAAGCCCGCGACAAAGAGGGTCGCCGGCCGGTCGTAGAGCTCAAGCGGGGCGCCAAGTTGCTCCACGACGCCATCGCGCATGACCACGATGCGGTCCGCCATCGTCATGGCCTCGATCTGGTCGTGCGTGACATAGATGGTCGTGGTTTTCAGGCGCTGATGCAGTTCCTTGATTTCGGCGCGCATCTGGACGCGCAACTGAGCGTCCAGATTTGAGAGCGGCTCGTCGAACAGAAAGACCTGCGGATCGCGCACGATCGCCCGCCCCATCGCGACACGCTGCCGTTGCCCGCCGGACAATTGGCGAGGGTAGCGGGAAAGATAAGGAGCGACATGGAGGATATCGGCGGCCCGTCGGACCCGCGCCTGAATTTCGTCTTTTGGCGTATTGCGCAGCTTCAGCCCGAAGCTCATGTTCTGTTCGACGGTTTTGTGCGGGTAAAGCGCGTAGTTCTGAAAAACCATCGCAATGTCGCGATCCCTCGGCGGCAGGTTGTTGACCACCCGGGCTCCGATCTTGACCTTTCCCTCGGTGATCGATTCGAGACCGGCAATCATCCGCAAAAGTGTGGATTTCCCGCAGCCGGACGGCCCTACGAGCGTGAC
>DATCEJ010000386.1:0-7388 GCA_036510135.1 Roseiarcus sp.
GTTGAAGGCCGCCTCGGACGCGTCGAAGCCGGGCGGCGCGCCGCAAGCAGCAACCGCGTTGAAGGGCACACGGCCTTGAGCCATACGCGTCAATCCCGACACTCATTGTCGCTTCTGGCCGCAACTCGGCCCGAGCGATAATCTAGCGCCGTTTCGGCTCTTGAGCGGTTAATCCGATGCGTGAAATCCAAGCTTTACGTAGCGGTAGTGAAGCCCGCATCAATGGCATGGATAAATTTTGATGTTTGGCGCTTCGACCATGCGCCGCGGAACCCGCCGCGCGACCGGCAAGCCTCGATCGGAGAGGCCCTGGCTCAACCTGAGAGCGAGTTTCGTGCAAGGAAAACCAAGGAAAACCAAGGAAAAATCCTTGCATTTCCTTGGATTCCCTTGGTCGAATCAGGACTTTTCAAAGGGTTACGGCGAATCCAAATAAAAAAATCGGGTTTCCTCTCAACTCGCCTCCGAGGTTGTGAGCCGATCCCGGACGGACATCCAGTTGGCCGCCTGGCTTTGGTCCTCTTGTCGCTCGGACGCCAGGGTCGCCGGGCTTGCCGCCGCATCGCTCTCATCGGGGCCCGCCGGCCCTTCGACGGCCTCCGCCTCGCCTGGCTCGTCCGGGGGGATCTGGCCGATCTTGATCATGTGCGCGCGCGCCGCGTTCCACATGACCTCATCGACGCCGAGGTTTTCGGCCATGCGGTTGATTTTGTCCATGAGCTTCTTGCGCGCTTCGTCGTCGTACACCTGGTGGGCGCCCGCGACCGTCTGGTATCGATCGAGCCGGTCGAGCACCTTCAAATAGGGCGTAATGGCTGTGACGTCGCCCGCGGCGACCGCTTCGGCCGCGAGTTGCATCAAAGGCGCGAGACGGTCCAATTGCAGCTTGGCGTGATCGGCGCCGCTGTCGACCGCCCTTTTCTGCAAAACCTCGGACACGATCTGCCGGATGCGCTCGCGGGTCACGCGTTCCTCGGCCCCGATCTCCTCGTAGCTTGCGCCTTCCCTAAGCCTTGCGAAGATCCGCTTCCGCCGCGCCATCTTGCCGGGCGCGCCCAACCGGCGCTCAGGCGCCATCTCCTGAACCATCCTCAACTCTCCGTTCGCGAGCGTTCCGCCGCTTTAAGGGAAAACGCCACAGAATAGCATTGTTTCGGGAATTCGTGAAGAGAATGTTGCGAAAATCTGCTTTCCGGCACGCGGATTGCTTGTGAGAAGCGCGGGCATTGACTTGCCACTCAAAACTGGTGTGTTATCGCTTGGGCATTCCGGTGGTGTGCGGAGCCTAAGTTGGATCTTGGCTGAGGCTTGGTTTTCCTCAGACGAAAGTTGATGCTCTGGCCTCAGACCACTGGGTTGTAAGAGATGAACCGGAATAAGAAACAAAGTAATCAAGAGGAGGGGGTGGGGGTTAGCAAATTTCGACTATCCGATGATGCTGATCCAAGAGACGGCGTGCGTTTAATAAGGGCGTTTCTTGAGATTAAGGAACCGGCGTGGCGGGAGAAATTGATCCATTTGGCTGAAGACTTGGCCAAAGCTTCATCCGACGGCCTTGGGACAGCAGAGGTAGAGGAGAACCGCAAACGCGCGTTCCGCGGTTTCGACGGTCTTGCGGACCCCCGCTGAGGATGACGCCCCTCGTGCCGGCGGAGATGCTGGAGACGGCTGGCAAGTCGTCGCCTATCAGTTTCGCCCTAATGACGAGCGCGGCGATGAACTGCCCCTCGGACAGGTAAAAATACTTTCGCCCAGCGAATTGCGTGCTCGGCTCCAGTTTTGAGACACTGCGACCGGTTTGCGGCTCCTCCACATATTTGATCGGGCACTCCGTCGGGACCACGTGATAGATAAATAGCTGCATAAAATTTAATTCGACACTGGCAATCGGGATTGGCCGCGCTTCGCTTCTTGAAAGACCTCACATGGGACAGTCTTATCAGATCGCCGCGCAAGTGGGTTTCATGAAACCGAAACGCGGGGAGGGGAGAGCCGCAAGGAGCGCTCCCGCGAGATCGCCGAGAAGAGCCGACAGGCCGTCCCACGGGGCTGTGACGCGGGAAGAGCTCGACGCTGCCCGTTACATCGCCGACATGATCGCCCAACTCGAAGCCGTGGCGAGCGCGGCCCGCCTCGACCGGCTGGTTTATTTTCTCGGGATGGCGAAAGTGGAAAGCGAAATATTTGTTCGCGCCCACGGCGCCGGGCGTGCGGAGGAAGAATCCGACGAGTCTGCAGTTGGACCGCGCCAAGAGAACAATTCGTTCGATTGAAATCCATGCGGCTCAGGTTTGGTTGACGCTCGCGCAAAAGGGTCGATTTGACCCGTTCGCCACGCGGTCCGTTTATGACCGCTATTTGCGCATGCTTGCCATTGCATCGCGATGGCTGATGGACCGGATTCCGCCGCGCCTCAAAGCTCGGCGTCCGGTTGGGCGACGAAGATCAGAACCAGAAGGATTGACGCCAGGATGCGAAAGGCGGCCTGCTGACCATTCCATACCTGTGACTGCCACATTGCAAACCATTCGCCGCCAATGGCGAGAAAGGCGACGAACCAGACCAGGAATCCGCAACCGGCCCCGGCAAAAACAAACCGCTTGGCGTGGTGAAAGTCCCGCGCCCTGAACTTCCGAGCCCGCAGCAGCTCGACCGTTCCCAGCGCAAAAAAGATTGCCGTAAGTCCCTCTCCCAGGACGATCAGCCAGAAGCCGATCCGCCACAGCGCCGGGATAGCCAGGGCGTGGTTCGCCATCGCGCTCACCGGCAAGATTGTGTCCATGCTGAAGACGTGCTGAACGAACAACAGGTTCGTCCCCGGATCATGGACGTTTCCGGCGACGATGAGGGCGCACAAGACCGCAACGCCGCCGCTCAGGAAAATCTTTAAGGCCCTTTCCATCATCATCGTGTCGCTCCGCGAGTCCTTCAAACGTCGCAGGACGTCGTTCTGTTGGCGCAAGGCCGCTTTCTAGGACCGTATCTTGGCATCAGCGCACGCCGGCTCGACGGGGAACCGGGGAAACAAAGGGACAAGGCAAGCCTTTATTGTAGGCTTGGCCGCATCGTACAGAACGACCACGTTCATGGTCATGTAGTAATTGGGCGGGGGCGTTTGGCTGGTTTGCGGAGTGAGGATCGTCGTGTTTGGATCGACGTCGAACCCTAGCGGCGCCTTCCAACATTCCGGACTCCAAGTGATCTGGCCCGGCGGAATGGGCGGTCCCGGTTTGGCGTCAGCGGAAATCGCCCATCGTACGTCGGCAGCTTCGGTGTTGACGCAAAAGAACTGCATCTTCGTCTTGAAATCGAGAACGGTTCCGAAGGGTCCCGGCTCGCAGTGAACGGAATAAGAGTTGGCTTCATAACCGCCTGCGCATTTCGCCGCGTCCCAAAACATGACGATTCCGGATTGATCGGCAGCGCTTCCGGACTGAGGGAACGAGGGCGACGCCGCGGTCAGCGCCAAACCCAGCGCGCCGACGTTGGCCATGCGCTGCCGCCAGGACGCCATGGTGTCTCCTTCACGAAGGCCGCCGATCGCGGCTCAACCGGATTTGTCGGTCTCGTCCGCTGTCGCATAGCATATTTCCGACATGGCGAGGCAGCCTCTCAGTTTGCGCGCGCTCTTTAGCCGGCGAGACCGAGCCTTTTCCCCACGACGGCGATCGGTTCGGCGCGCCGCTCCGCGATGATCTGAGCTTCCTGGTCCTGGCGAAGGACCTCTAATACAGCCGCATTTCGGAGGGAAAAAAGGCAAAAACGCGCGGGCGCGACGCCAATCGCGCCGGTATGTCGCGGGCGCCACACTCTGTCCGATTGTGCGGCCGGGCCGAAAACTGGAGCCTTCCGCGCTTGCCTCGAACTTCGGGCGCCCCTATTCAGGTTCACGCGGGGGCGGGATCGAGGTTGGAGTGGGGGCGGGGCGGCAAGCTTTCATTGCGGGACTCGCGTGGGCCGCGTTGGCGATTGCGCCGGCGGCCGCCGCCGACATGTCCTCGCTCGGCATCGACAACACGATGCCGCCGCCCGCGGCCGTCATCGCGCCGGGCCCCACGACCTGGATCAACTTTCTCGACGAGGCGCGGGTCGGCGTTTACGCGCACAACTGGATTCATGACGAAGGGTCGCCGGTCGACGTCTCGGGCGAACTCCTGTCCAATCCGATCGGCTACGCCAACAACATCGGCGGCCAGTGGTTCGGTTGGTTCTTCAATCCGCGCATCAACATCGGCGCGATGATCAACACCGGCGGCAAGACCAGCTACGGCTTCACCGGCCTCACCTGGCGCATTCCGATCTACAAGGGGTTCTTCTTCGAGGGCGAGTTTGGCGCCGCGGTGAACACGTCGACGTTGCGTGACGAGCCGGACCGCGTCAACACCGGCTGCCGCTGGGACTTCCGCGAGTCCGGCGGCTTCGGCTACCAGTTCAGCGAGCACTGGGACGTCATCGCCAATATCGAGCACATTTCGCACGCGAGCCTGTGCACCCACATCAATCCGGGCCTGACCCAGGTCGGCGCGCGGATCGGGTATAAGTTCTGAGGCGCCCGACAGCCGAGTGACAAGCTCGTCATTGCGAGCGAAGCGAAGCACTCCAGGGAACGTGGGGGCGCCTCACACCTGGATCGCCACGTCGCTTCGCTCCTCGCGATGACGGCAGAATGCTGCACCGACGCGAATGCAGCGTTACGTCTACCACCCAACCCTTTCGTCCGAGCCGCCGAAACGCGCCGGCATGCCCTTGTAATGGGGCAAGTCGTCGACGAGCGGCCGGACCGCGAACTGGCACTGCACATGAAACGCAGGCTGGAATTCGCCCGGCGGAAGCAGATACCCATTGACGCCGCGCAGGCGCTTCGCTTCGACATCGATGAACAGGCGCGTGCCGCATTCGCGGCAGGTGAAGCGGGGATTGCGCTTGAGTTTCCATTGCGTCGGATCGCCGCGCACGACCTTCACGGCGTCTGCCGGATAGACGGATTCCGGCGCGTAGGCGCCGCCATGCACGGCCTGACAGTCGTCGCAATGGCAGTAGAACTGCACGATCGGCTCGGCGGTGATTTCAAGCTCGGTCGCGCCGCAGCGGCATAGGACCTTCGTCATTCGTTCTGCTCCAGCTTACGACGCCGCCTTCGCCAGCACCCGCGCCATGCGTTTGCGCCAGTCGGCGCCCTGAGCGCGAAAATGCTCCACGACGGCGCGATCAAGGCGTAACGTCACAGGTTCAAGCGTCTTGTCGAGCTTCGGCCGGCCGGGTCCGCGTCGTAGGCTTTCCGCCAGCGCTGGAAGCACCTCGCCAAGCGGTCGAAGCCGCGCGATCTGCTCGTCCGTAAGCTCTGGGTTGTCGGGATCACTGGCGATCATGCGTTGAATTTCTGACTCTTCATCATCGGTCAGGGGGCGCTTTGCCGAGAATTTCTTCGACGTCATCGTCTTCGCTCCTTTCGGCTCGCGGGTCGCATGGAAATCACCGAGATGGCCTCGGCGCCCAAAGGTCTGAAGACCACCGTGATCGCGATCCCGGCCCAGTCGCCGATTGCAACAAAGCGGCATTTGTCTGTCGGGCCTAACGCGGCTTCTGAGAAAAAGTCGATGTCAAGATCGGCGAAGTCGAGATCGTGCTTGGCGAGGTTCAGCAGACGCTTGGGCTCGTCCCACACGATCTTCATGAATTTTTGTACACGGAAACTGGTCGGCCGTCAAGAATTCTCGTGTACGGAAAATGGCTGACCCCGAACATACCCGACCTCCGCCCTTCCGCAGCGCCCGTTTTTCGGCTAGGGAGCGCGGTTAAAGCCGATCCCGCGTACGTCGCCCAAGAGTTGCGCCCCTTCCGGTCGATTAGGCCGCGAAGGAGCCTTTTCTTGCGCGTGACCCCCGCCGAGCGGCGAGCCCAGGAACCCAATGCCCAAACGGACCGATATCTCCACGATCCTCATCATCGGCGCCGGCCCGATCATCATCGGCCAGGCGTGCGAGTTCGATTATTCGGGAACGCAGGCCTGCAAGACGCTGCGCGCGGAAGGCTACCGAATCGTCCTCATCAATTCCAATCCCGCCACCATCATGACCGATCCCGACATGGCGGACCGGACCTATATCGAGCCGATCACGCCCGAAATCGTCGAGAAGATCATCGCCAAGGAGCGCCATGCGATCCCGGGCGGCTTCGCGCTCTTGCCGACCATGGGCGGCCAGACCGCGCTCAATTGCGCGCTCTCCTTACGCAAGATGGGCGCGCTCGAGCGCTATGACGTCGAGATGATCGGCGCCACCGCCGACGCGATCGACAAGGCGGAGGACCGCGAGCGGTTTCGCGAGGCGATGACGAAGATCGGCCTCAAGACGCCACGCTCGCATCAGGTGAAGACGCTGAGCCAAGCGCTGACCGCGGTCGCCGACATCGGCTTGCCCGCGATCATCCGTCCGAGCTTCACCATGGGCGGCACCGGCGGGGGCATCGCCTACACACGAAGCGAACTGATCGAGATCGTCGAGCGCGGCATCGACGCTTCGCCGACCGACGAGGTCCTGATCGAGGAGAGCGTGCTCGGCTGGAAAGAGTTCGAGATGGAGGTGGTGCGCGACAAAAAGGACAATTGTATCATCATCTGCTCGATCGAGAACATCGACCCGATGGGCGTCCATACCGGCGATTCGATCACCGTCGCTCCGGCGCTGACGCTGACCGACAAGGAATTCCAGATCATGCGCGACGCCTCGATCGCGGTTCTGCGCGAGATCGGGGTCGAGACCGGCGGCTCGAATGTGCAGTTCGCGGTCAATCCGGCCGACGGGCGCATGGTGGTGATCGAGATGAACCCGCGCGTGTCGCGCTCGTCTGCGCTTGCGTCGAAGGCGACTGGGTTTCCGATCGCCAAGGTCGCGGCCAAGCTCGCTGTCGGCTATACGCTCGACGAGATCGCCAACGACATCACCGGCGGCGCGACGCCGGCCTCGTTCGAGCCTTCGATCGACTACATCGTCACCAAAATCCCGCGCTTCGCGTTCGAGAAGTTTCCCGGCGCCGAGCCGACGCTGACGACGGCGATGAAGTCGGTCGGCGAAGCGATGGCGATCGGCCGCACCTTTCCCGAATCGCTGCAGAAGGCTTTGCGCTCGCTCGAGACCGGCCTCGACGGGCTCGACGAGATCGAAATCGACGGGCTTGGCCACGGCGACGACCACAACGTGCTGCGCGCCGCAATCGGCCAGCCGACGCCCGATCGCCTGCTCAACGTGGCGCAGGCGATGCGCTTAGGGCTCGGCGTCGACGAGATCCACGAGTGCAGCAAGATCGACCCCTGGTTCCTGGAGCGGATCGCCGAGATTGTCGCGCTCGAGGGCAAGGTCCGCGCTCACGGCCTGCCGCCAGACGCGGGC
>DATCEJ010000387.1:0-13738 GCA_036510135.1 Roseiarcus sp.
AGTTCGGCCGGGCCAGATTCCCCGGCGTCCACCGCCTGGCGGATCGCATCGATCTCGGCAAGGGATCCGGAAAGGCCGTTCATCTTCCAATTTCCGGCGACCAACGGCCGTACGCCAGGGGTCATTCAGGCCTCTCCGCGATTGTGATCGGCGGTTGTTATCATCGCCCCTCGCCCCTGCAAAGCCACCCTTTCGCCTATGCAAAGCACTCAAGCGCCGCTAGAGAGGGCGCGCTTCGCGACCCTGAGAAAGAAAGGCGGATACGGCGAAATGCTTGAATCGATACGCAATGCCTCCCAAGGCGTCGTCGGCAAGGCGATCATGACCGTCGTCATGGGGCTCATCATCGTCAGCTTCGTCGTCTGGGGCGTGGGCGACATGCTGCGCGGTTTCACCCCGTCCACCGTCGCGTCGGTTGGCGGAGCGAAAATCTCGGCCCAGGACTACCACGTGGCCTACGATCGGGCGATTCAGCAATATCAGCGCCGGCTCAAGCGTCCGTTCACCAACGAGGAGGCGCGCCAGGTCGGCCTCGATCGCAGCGTCCTCCAGCAATTGCTGAGCGAAGCGGCGGTCGATGACGAGGCGAGCAAGATGGGGCTCGGCATTTCCGACGAGGCGCTGCGGGGGGTCATCACCTCGAACCCGGGCTTCCAAGACAAGGCCGGCGCATTCGATCCCGCCCGCTTCGCCGGCGCTTTGCGTGACATGGATATGAACGAGCGCGGCTTCATCGCCGAACTGCGCAAGCAGGTGCTGAGGCAGTTCGTCGTCTCCGCGCTGACGACCGGGATCGCCGCGCCAAAGGCGGAGGTCACGGCGGAAGCCGATTATCAGGGTCAGACACGGTCCGCCGACACTTTTCTCCTGCCCGCTTCGGCTGCGGGAGATATTCCCGCGCCTTCGACGGATACGCTCAAAGCCTTCTACAACGATCGCAAATCGGGCTATCGCGCGCCCGAATACAGGGAGATGACCATTCTGGCGCTCGAGCCGGACACGATCGCCAACCCAGCCGACGTGACAGACGCCGATGCTCAGGCGGCTTACGAGAAGATTGCCGGAAAGGATCCCCAGTTCGGCGCGCCTGAGAAACGCGATCTGCAGCAGATCCTGTTTCCCAATGAGGCCGACGCCGCCGCGGCCGAGGCCAAGCTAAAAGCCGGGGCGAGTTTCGACGCCCTCGTCAAGGACCGAGGCCTCAAAGCGGAGGACACCGACATCGGCGAAACGACCAAGGACGCCATGTTCGATCAGGCCGCGGCCAATGCGGTCTTTGCCTTGCCGCAAGGGGCCGTCAGCGGCGTTCTGAAGAGCCAGTTTGGCCCGGTGATCATTCGCGTCAAGGGCATTACTCCGTCGACGGTCAAGCCCTATTCCGAGGTCGCCGAGCAAGTGAAGAAGCAAGTCTCCGCCTCTCGCGCCGGCGACAAGATCCAGGCCTTGCATGACAAGATCGAGGACGCGCGGGTGTCTGGCAAAAGCATCCTCGAAGCCGCGAAGGCCGTGGGGTTGACCGGGCAATCGATCGCCGCTGTCGACGCCGCGGGCCGTGACCCCAAAGGCGCGCCGGTCAACCTGCCGGACCAGGCCGAACTCTTGCGCGCCGCTTTCGCTTCCGACGTCGGGCTGGACGAAGCGGCATTGAACACCAAGGACGGCGGATACGTCTGGTTTGAAATCAGCAAGATCGATCCCGCGCACGACCTTACGTTCGAAGAGGCGAAGCCGGAGGTCGAGAAGCAATGGCGCGCCGAGGAAGTCGATAAGGCGCTGGCTGGCAAGGCGGACGATCTCGTCAAGCAGATCAGCGCCGGAGGAAACATTGCGGAGGCGGCGAAGGGCGCGGGCGCCGAGGTGAAAACGGCGACCGACATTCATCGCGCCGAGCAGGGAAGCCTGCCGGAATCGGTGGTGGCCGCCATCTTCCGACAAGCTCCTGACGGCGCAGGCTCCGCGGCCACGCCCGACGGGCGGATGGTGTTCAAGATCACCGCCGACCGGACGCCGCCGGTCGACTTCGCCGACGCTCGCGTCAAGACCATGGCGTCGGAGCTCGACACCGCGACCCGCGACAGCGTGCTCGATCAATATGTCGCGGCGCTACGAAAGGCGCTTGGCGTCTCCATCCACCAGAACGTCCTCCAATCGGCCGAGGGCAGTTGACAAGTCGATGACCACGCTGCCCGACTATGAAGCTTTCGCGCGCGCCTATGTCGCCGGCGAAGCCGAGGTCGCGGTTACGACGCTGGTCGCCGATCTCGAAACTCCTGTGTCGGCTTATCTCAAGCTCGCGCGCGGCCGGACGGGCAACATGTTCTTGCTGGAATCGGTCGAGGGGGGGGCGCAGCGGGGCCGCTATTCGATGATCGGCCTCGATCCCGACCTCATCTTCCGCTCGAGCGGCGATCACGCCGAGATCAACCGCCGGGCGGCGATCGATCCGGATGCCTTCGTCCGCTGCCCTGGCGACCCGCTCGATGCGCTGAGAGCGCTGCTCGCCGAATCGCGTGTCGCGATGCCGCCCGGGCTGCCGCCGATGTCGGCGGGCGTGTTCGGCTATCTCGGCTACGACATGGTAAGGCGGATGGAGCGCCTCGCGCCGGCCAAGCCCGATCCGATCGGCGTGCCGGAAGCCCTTCTGATTCGCCCGACCGTCATGGTGGTGTTCGACGGCGCCCGCGACGAGATGTCGGTCGTGACGCCGGTCCGACCGGCGGCGGGGGTCTCGGCCCGCGCGGCTTACGAGAACGCGATGGCCCGGCTCGACGCGGTGGTGGACGCGCTCGAATCGCCGCTCGATCACACGACGGCCATGGCCGTCGATCCGCTTGTCCAGGCGGGCGAAGCGCGGTCGAATACGACCGAGGCCGAATACAAGGCGATGGTCGCCCGGGCGAAGGACTATATCGCCGCTGGCGACGCCTTCCAGATCGTGCTCTCGCAACGCTTTACGAGCCGCCTGGACGTGCCGGCGTTCGCCCTCTACCGGGCGCTGAGGCGGGTCAATCCATCCCCCTATCTCTGCTTTCTCGATTTCGTCGGCTTCCAGATCGTCTGCTCGAGTCCCGAGATCCTGGTGCGCGTGCGCGACGGCAAGGTCGTGATTCGCCCGATCGCCGGCACCCGTCCGCGAGGAAAAAGCCCAACGGAAGACGATGCGCTGGCGGCCGAGCTCCTGGCCGACCCGAAAGAGCGCGCCGAACATCTCATGCTGCTCGACCTCGGCCGCAACGATGTCGGTCGCGTCGCCAAGATCGGCACCGTAAAGGTCACCGACAGTTTCTTCATCGAGCGTTACAGCCACGTGATGCACATCGTCTCCAATGTCGAGGGCGAGTTGCGCGACGGTCTCGACGTGGTCGCGGCGCTTGCGGCCGGCTTTCCCGCCGGCACGGTGTCGGGCGCGCCAAAAGTGCGCGCGATGGAGATCATCGACGAGCTCGAGAAAGACAAGCGCGGCATCTACGCCGGCTGCATTGGCTATTTCGGCGCCGGCGGCGAAATGGACACCTGCATCGTGCTGCGCGCCTCGGTGGTGAAGGACGGCCTCATGCATGTCCAGGCGGGCGCCGGCATTGTCTACGATTCCTCCCCCGCCGCCGAGCAGAAGGAATGCGGCGACAAGGCGCGGGCGTTGTTCCGCGCCGCGGAAGAAGCCGTCCGGTTCGCGGTTCGGGGCAAGCGCGGACAGTAGGCGCCAGGCCAAGCAACGGCGGCGGCTCTTGTTCTCACCTTGCTCGCGCCGCCTACAGCGCTTTGCCTTTGGGCGGACCCGGTTCGGCTGACTTCCCGACGGCGGGCCGGACGCTCATCCGGTCGATTTGGGTTTTCTTGGCTCGTGGCCGGTTCGCTGCGAAGGCCCCGCTGATGAGTATTGGATTTCCTTGGATTCTCTCGTTCGAATCAGTATTGTTCAAGGGGTTACGCGGCTTGAAGCGGTGAAACGTTTTTCTTAGCCCTTTTTCTCCTCGCGTTCGCAGCGCCACAATGGCGTCTGGGTCGAGGCTGTGCGGAAGCACAGGATTGTTCATGAGCAAGCTTAACCCAGTTTTCTGATTTTATGCAAGAGACTGTCGTCAGTTCCCTTTCGGCCGCCTCAATCCAAATGCAGCTCAGCCCGGCACAGCCGCCTGTGACCGAAGTGTGATCCAAATCACAGACGCCGCGGCTCAATCCTCTATTAAGGCCGCAGGGTCGGGACAAGATCCCAGATTCCCGCGGGACCTTTTTCTCTATCCGTTTGATCCGGCCGGTTCGTTTCGCCCCGGTCATACAGGAGGGCTCAATGCTTATCAGGAGAATTATTCAAGCGTCCGCCTTTGCCGGAGCGGTTGCGATTGGCCTATCCGCTTTCGCGGCTTCCGCCCAATCCGATGACGAGGCCAAGTACGTGCCGATCCAGAGCATCCGCTACGATTTCGGCTCGAAATCGATGAGCGGCTACTTCACTGAACAGTCGGCGAGATGTGTTATCACGCTGATGGTCTACGAAATCCGCGATCCAGACTCCGACTCTGGGAGCACCGCGACGCGCGTTCGCCTCGTGCTCGATCCAGGGCAGATGGCGGGCCTCGACAGCGAGGAGGGTCGCTCGCTCAACTTCACCTGCGGCGAGCGAGCGACGGCGCTGCTCGTCGACGCCGGTGAGCGGGAGAAGCTTACCGAGCTTCAAAGAGTGGTCTTGCGCGCGACCGCCAGCAAATAGCCACGGAATTGACGTCCCGAGCCGAGTTCCCTACGTCTTCGCCTAAGCGCCGGCTGAAGCGGCCACGCGAACGCGGAATTAGGGAGGGACGCCCGTGTGCCAGATTTGTGAGGTCGCCGCGTCGGAAGTCGGCGCGGGCTCTGCTCCGCGTTTCGCCGGGGAATCCGCGGCCGGCCCGGACTTGCGGCGGGCCGCCCCGGTCAATCTGGAGGCCGCTCACGGCGCCGCGGCTGCCGCCATGCCCGAGGGCGTCGGCGTTCAGGGTCGCCGCACGCTGATCAAGGGCGGGACAGTGTTGTCGATGGACCCTCGCGTCGGCAATCTTGCGGTCGGCGACGTGCTGCTCGAGGGATCGAGAATCGCCGAGGTCGCCGCCAGGATCGACGCGCCCGACGCCGCAATCATCGACGCGAGCGGGCATATCGTCATGCCGGGCTTCATCGACACCCACCACCACCAATTCGAGACGGCGCTGCGCTCTTTCCTCGCCGACGCGATTCTGATCAACGACGGGCGGCCGGAAAGCGCGCACAATTACTACGAACTGATCCTGCAAAAGCTTTCGCTGGGCTACCGTCCGCAGGACATCTATATCAACGAATTGTTCGCCGGAATCGCGCAGATCGACGCGGGCGTGACGGCGGTGATGGACGTCAGTCAGATCCACCATTCGCCGGAGCATTCCGACGCCGCGATCGAGGGCCTGCGGGCGGCGGGCCGGCGCGCGGTGTTCGGCTATTTCGAGGGTTGGGGCGAAAAGGCGGAGTACCCTGGAGACGCCAAGCGCGTCCGCGAAAAGCACTTTTCGTCCTCCGACCAACTGCTCACCATGTTCATGGGCGGCGAGATCTACTTGCCGGGCTATGAGGCGGCGTGGAGAGTCGGCCGCGAGCTGAATCTGCCGATCGCTTTGCATGTCGTCGGCACTTTCGGCATGCAGCCGACCTTCGATGAGCTCGCGAAAGCCGGAAAATTCGGTCCGGATTGCTTTTTCATCCATATGACCGGCATGAGCGATATCGGCTGGAAGGCGGCGGCCGACGCCGGCGCGCATGTTTCCATTGCCGCGCCGATCGAAATGCACATGCGCCACGGAATGCCGCCGATTCAAAAGGTGCGCGACCTCGGGATGAGCGCATCGCTGTCGTCCGACGTCGAGTGCACGATGACCGCGGACATATTCACTCAGATGCGCGGCGTGCTTACGCTCCAGCGTATGCTCGCCAACGAACTTGCCCTGCAAGGCAAGGAGTACCCGAAACTCATGTCGGTTTGGGACGCCCTCGAGCTTGCGACGATGGGCGGCGCAAAAGGTCTCAAGATCGAGAGCAAGACGGGTTCGTTGACCCCGGGCAAGGAGGCGGACATCATCCTGCTGGACGCGACCGCGCTCAACGTTGCGCCGCTCAATCATGCGCCGGGCGCGGTCGTCACGCTGATGGACCGGTCCAACGTGTCGACGGTATTGTGCGCAGGCCAGATCAAGAAATGGCGCGGCGCGGTCCTCGGCCACGACATTTCGAAGCTGCGGGCCGAATTGGAGGCAAGCCGCGACTATGTCTTCGCGGCCATGGGCATCGAGCGCGATCTCTTTCGGGCGTGACAGTTCGGAAGGCGGCGGCTGTCCCTGCGATTGTCTGTTAGACAGGGATCGTAAGGCAGTAGCGCGACCGCAGGACAATGACGTTCCCTCGATTGCAGGAGCCGTTCCGGCATATCCTCTGGGCGACCGTGCTCGCGGCCGCCTTGGGCGCAGCTTATTCCGAGCGACGTCTCTTGCAGGGAGGGGGACACGCGCTCACACTTGTCGGCTTCGCGCGCGGCGCGCTGACCGGCGCGTTGATTGCCGGTATTCTGACGACGTTCGATGCGCTTGTGCTGAATGCGCCCCTGGGCGCGCCGCTTCGCCGGGCGCCCTTCGCGGCGCATGTGGCGATCAAGACCCTCATCTATCTTGGCGTCATCCTGTTCGCTCTCGAGCTCGGCCAGTATCTCTTTCCCGCACCCGGCGAGAACGGCATTGAGAGCGGGGACGTGCTGTTCTCGCTCGCAGCCGCGTTCGTTTTCGTCTTCATCCTCGACATAAACAGTCTGCTTGGCCAGAACGTGCTCATCAACTTCATCACCGGCCGCTATTATGCGCCGCGCCTCGAATCGCGCGTGTTCCTGCTTATTGACATGGAGGGTTCGACGGGATTTGCCGAGCGGCTGGGCCCGCTTGCCTTCCACCGCCTGGTCAATCGCTTCATCGACGATCTCACGCAGCCGATCGTCGCCGCGCGAGGCGAAATCCATCGCTATGTGGGCGACGAACTGATCGCGACGTGGAAGCTCGATGAGGGAACCGCCGACGGCCGCTGCATCGCGGCCTGTTTCGCCGCCATCGACCAGCTCGCGAGACGGGCGGATACTTACCGACGCGACTTCGGCGCATCCGTCGCTGTACGGGCCGGCCTTCATTGTGGCCCGGTGGTGACCGGCGAGATGGGCTCGGTGAAGAGGGAGATCGTTTTTCTCGGCGATACGGTCAACACCGCGGCGCGCATCCAGGAACTTTGCCGTCAGACCGGTGATCGTGTGATCGCCTCCGCTGAGCTGATCGATCGCCTCGAACTGCCTCGCGGGATCGCTAAATGCTCGCTGGGAGATCTGAGGCTGCGCGGCAAGGGCGCCGACCTCGCGCTCTACGCGCTGACGAAGCCCCCCCAAGGGGCCGGCCGCTTCGGCGCCAAAGGGGGCGAGATCGCGCCGGAGAAGACGCCAGCACCGGTGTCGTGGCCGGGATCCTGAACGAATTCAGCGGCGACAAATGACGGCTTGGCGACAGGGATTTGTCGCAATGGCCGCTCGGCAGTATAAGTTAGGCTGAGAGTGAGCGAGCATGCCGTCGCAGCGTACAATGGTTTGTGCCGGGGCAGGCGCTCTGGCGGTCTTGATCGCCGGGGCCGGCGCCGTGGTGTGGATCCGTGCGGAAGTGCTTGAGCCGAATCCCGCTGATATTCCGATTCTGGCCACCGCCCCGGCTGAGCCGGCCGTCGCCGCCGCTCCGCCGGCAAGCGCTCCAGCTCCTGTCGACAAGGCCCCGACCCAAACCGCGGCCCTCGAGCCCGCCTTCGACATCGTAAACGTCGATCCTTCGGGCGAGGCGGTCATCGCTGGCCGGGCGGCGCCGAACGAAAAAGTCGAACTCCGCGACGCAGGCAAGACCGTGGCCGAGGCGACCGCCGACGCTTCGGGCCAGTTTGTCATTATCCCCCCGGCGCTAAAGCCGGGCGATCATAGCCTCTCGTTGGCCGCGAACACCGACAAGGGGCAACCAGCGATATCGAGCCCGGTTGCCGTTTCGGTTCCTGCGCCCGAAGCCAAAACGAGCGTCGCGGCGGGGCCGCCTGCGACGAATCCTGCCGTGGTCGCCGCCGTCCCAGCGAACCTCAACGCCGAACCGTCTGCACTGGGAATGCGGACTCTCGCGACGCCAGCGGCAGTCAGCGGCGCCCGCGTCGCGATCCAGTCGGTTGAAGCCGACGCCCCCAGCGGTCTTGTCGCCAAAGGGTCGGCTCAACCAAACACCACGCTGCGTCTCTATCTCAACCAGGCGGATGTCGCCGAGGCCAAGACGCAGTCCGATGGCCGATGGTCTTTGACGATCAAAGGCGGCATGAGCCCGGGCGGTTATGTCATCCAGGCCGACGAAATCAATCCGAGCGGCGCGACGGTCGTCGCGAGCGCCAACACCCCCTTCGATTACCCGGATATGCCCGCGGCGCCCGCGAGCGCCGAGCCGTCGCCAACGCCCTCGCCGGCCGACCCGGTCATCCAGTCGGTTCAGACGAAGCGCGTCGCCACTGGCCATACGCTGTGGGCGCTGAGCAAGAGCTATTACGGCGACCCGACGCGCTACCCGGCGATCGTCGACGCGAATCGGGCGCAGATCCACAATCCGAACCTCATCTATCCCGGCGAGGTGTTCGTCGTCCCGAAGTCGGATTCGAAACTCTAGTCGGCGCGATGCCCCAAGACCTCCGCGACGAGACGCTTCCCGAGCTGCGCCACAGGACGTTCGACGACGCGCTCGGCCGCCGCATCGTCGACACGCACATCTGGGCGGTGCGCGAGGGCTTGCGCGGCGCCGACGCCTACCACCTGTTTGACGGCTATTGCCAGCGCCTCGTGATCGATGGAATCCCGCTGTGGCGGGCGCACGCCGCGATGGAGACGCTGCATCCGCAGTGGAATGGCTATGGCTACACCTGGCGACGCGACCTCAACGCCATCGAGCCCGAGAATTACTCACACAGCGACCAGTATGAGCAGAGTTTTGTCGCGAGCCCCTTCTACTCCCTCATGCAGCGCGCCCGCGGCGGCGAGGATACGCCCGAGATGCGCCGGCGTATCGAAACGGCCCCGGAGGAGCGCGACTTTCCGATCCTGGAGGAGTTCTACGCGCAGGGCGCCACGGACTACCTTGCGCAGCTTTTCGTTTACGGCGAGATGGGCGATCGCTCGCAGGGAACAGGCATCGCCTATTCGTTCGCGACCGACCGCAAGGGCGGATTCAGCGATGACGATACGACGCTCGTGCAGGCGACCCTGCCCGCGCTCTCGCTTGCGATGAAGGCGCATGCCGGCCATGTCATCGCCTCGGGGTTGCTTGGCGCCTATCTCGGAGAAGACGCCGGACGGCGCGTCCATGCCGGCTCGATCCTGCGCGGCTCGGTCGACAATCTGCGCGCCGTGCTGTGGTACGCCGACATCCGCGGCTTCACGGCCTTAAGCGACTCAGCGCCCGGTCCCGTGGTCGTCGAATTGCTTAATGACGTATTCGAGATTTTGACGGCCTCGCTGCGCCCGCGCGGCGGCCAGGTGCTGAAATTCATCGGCGATGGCATGCTCGCCACCTTCCCGTTTGAAGACGCGGATCGGGCCGAGACTTGCGCTCGCGCGCTCGACGCCGCGATCGAGGCGATGCGCAACATCGAGGCGCTCAATGCGGCGCGCGCGTCGGCTGGCGCGCCGCTCGCATCGGTCGATCTCGCGCTCCATCTCGGGGATGCGCTCTATGGCAACGTCGGCGCGATCGACCGGCTTGATTTCACCGTCATCGGCCCCGCGATCAACGAGGCGGCGCGCATCGAGGCTCTGTGCGAGCCGCTTGGCCGCGCGGTGCTGGTCTCCGCCGAGTTCGTGGACGGAATGAAGGCCCCTGACGCCCGGCTCACGTCGCTCGGTCGCCACGCTTTGCGGGGCGTCAAGGAGGCGAAGGAGATCTTCGCGCTGGATCTGCGCGCGGAGGGGTGATCACCGTGGACCCGGATAAGTCGGGCCCCGGGACGAGCGGTCGATTTCTCTGCTTGCCGCAACTACGCCAAAGGCGTAGTTTAGCTTGATTGTGCGATGCACATTCGATCCCGCCAAAGACGCGTTTGGGTTCATTAATAATCGCCTGTTCGTTTGCGTGTACACCGACCGCGACGACGAGCAGCGCATCATTTCGTTACGAAGGGCCAATTCGCGAGAGGTGAAGCGGTATGGCGAAAAAATTGAGTAAGGCGGCTCGTGAGGCGCTGAGGACCACGGACTGGCGACGAGCCGACGCAATGACAGACACGGATATCGCGCGCCAAATTGCTGCGCATGCCGACGCCGCGCCCGACATGGCTCCCGATATTGACGTCCGCGCCATCCGCCAAGCCATTGGCATGACGCAGGTTGAGTTTGCCGCCGCTTTTGAATTTAGCGTGCGGACGGTGCAGGAGTGGGAGCGTGGCGCCAAGCGGCCGAGCGGCCCGGCACGAACGCTTCTGCGCGCGATCAAGGGCGATCCCGAAGGACTACGGAGGGCGCTGGCGGCGGCTTAGAAAAGATGTGCAACCCTACCTTCGCGCTGGGTTTGGGCGCTACCCCGGCTGAGTCCCGCGGACTTCGCGGCGACCTTGCCGACGCCGTTCACGCCTCGGGAATTCCGGCGCGGCGCATGTCGTCGATGATCCGGGCGCGCTGGGCAAGATAGATGGAATTGTCGCTCGATACGGCCGATTGAAAATTCGCGATGGTAAACCCGGGATCGAGAGCCAACCCCGCCGCAAGCTCCGACCGCGCTTCATCCGTTCGGCCAATGTTCGTCAAGACCGTGGCGTGAATGAAACGACACAGGGCAAAATTTCGATTGGCCTCAATGGATCGACGAAACCACGACGCCGCTTCCTCGTTGCGGCCGAGAAGACAAGCCGCGAAGCCGGCAATCAGCAGCCAAATATAGGCCCAAGGGTCACGAGGGCTGAGGCGGAGCGCTTCCAGGACGTGCGCCTCGGTCTCCAGGGCCCGGCCGATGAACAGCTTGCTCTGTCCGATCAGCGCGTGAGCTCCGGCCATGTTGCGATCCAGGGCCAAGGCTCGTTCGTATTCGGCGATGCCCTGAGCGGCGCGATTGGTAAACCCGAGGACCATGCCCATGCACAAGTGAGCGAAGGCATGGTCCGGCGCCAACGACAAGGCCTTCGCCGCGGCAACCTCCGCCGCGGCGAAGCGCGCCGCCTTGTCGTTGGTGGACAGGCTGATCGCGAAATTATAGTCGACCTGAGCAATGCCGGCGAGCGCTTCGACATTGGCGGGATCGAGAGCCAAGGCGCGTTCGAAGAAACTGTGCGCCTCCGTCATGCTCTCGAACGTGACCCCTCTGTTGACCCAAGCCTCGCCTTGAAAATAGAGGTCCATGGAGTCGGGCGTAGGCGCGCGTTCCGCCCGCCGCGCCTCGACCGCGATCAACTGCGCGTTGAGCGTGTTGGCGATGCGCGCAACGATCTCATCTTGCATCTCGAAGAGATCGGTCACCGCCTTTTCGAACCGCTCGGCCCAAAGATGGGCGCCGCTTTGAGCGTCAATGAGCTGGACGTTGACGCGCATGCGCTTGCCGCTCCGTTGGATGCTCCCTTCGAGCGCATAGCGGACGTTCAGCTCGCGACCGACCTTGGCGACGTCGAACGCCTTGCCTCGATAGGTGAACGCGGTGTTTCTGGCGATGACGAAAGACCCGCGGATCCGCGACAGATCGGTGGTCAGACTCTCGGTCACGCCATCGACGAAATAGCCCTGCTCCGGGTCGCCGCCGATGTTGGCGAAGGGAAGCACAATGATAGAGAGGCGGGGCGGGGCGGCTTCGGGGGCCGGCGCGTCTGGTGCGCGCCCAGAAGGTCCGGAGTCGAGGCGAACGGCATAGACACGCACCGGCCGCGCGATGTTCTTAAGCGCTTTCTCTCCGAGGTCGATGAACTCCGCCTCGACCCTCCCTCGCACATGCTCGTAGGCCGCGCCGGAAATGCATACGCCGCCGGGTTCGGCGACCCCTTCCAGTCGCGAGGCAATGTTGACGCCGTCGCCGAGCACATCCTCGCCTTCGACAAGCACGTCACCGAGATGGACGCCGATCCGGTAAAGGACGCGCTTCGCCTCAAGCGCGCTTTCGTTGCCGGCCGCCATCTGCTTTTGCATCGCCAAGGCGCACTCGACCGCCGCGACGACGGACGGGTACTCGACGAGCATCCCGTCGCCCATGGTCTTGAACAGCCGTCCGCCGTGCGCGGCTATGATCGGCTGAGCGGCCTCGCGCCGCTCACGCACCAGACTTGCCGTGCCGGCCTCGTCCTCGCCCATCATGCGCGAATAGCCGACGACGTCGGCGGCAAGGATCGCGGCAAGCTTGCGGGAGGCTGTCATCTCGCGACACTAACCTTGCGACGGCGCGCTTCTTCATCACCGCCACTGGCCAAAGATCGCGTCGTCACCGTATCGGCGGGGCGTATTGCAGGCCGCCCTTGTTCCAGAGCGCGTTCAAGCCCCGCGCGATCTTGATCGGCGAGCCCTGGCCGACATTGCGCTCGAAGATCTCCCCGTAATTGCCGACCGCCTTGATGATGCGATAGGCCCAATCGTTGGTCAGGCCGAGGCCCTCGCCGTAGCTGCCCTCGACGCCGAGCAGGCGGCGAATCCCTGGATTGTCGGATTTGAGCTTCTCGTCGACGTTGGCTTGGGTGACGCCCAGCTCCTCGGCGGTGATGAGCGCATAGTGGGTCCATTGCACGATCTGGAACCATTGGACGTCGTCCTTGCGCACCGAGGGGCCGAGCGGTTCCTTGGAGATGATTTCCGGCAGCACGATATTGTCATCCGGGTTGGACATCTTGAGTCGCTCGGAATAGAGGCCCGAGGCGTCGGTGGTGTAAGCGTCGCAGCGGCCGGAATCGTAGGCTTTGGTCGCCTCTTCGTCGGTTGCGAAAACCACCGGCTCAAACTTCATGGCGTTGGCGCGGAAATAGTCGGCGAGATTGAGCTCGGTCGTCGTCCCCTGTTGGACGCAGATCGACGCGCCGTCGAGCTTGAGCGCCGAAGCGACGCCAAGCTTCTTGCGCACCATGAAAGCCTGTCCGTCGTAGAAGTTGATCCCGGTAAAGAACATGCCTCCGGTCTGGCGCGACAGCGTCCAGGTGGTGTTGCGGATCAGGACGTCGATCTCGCCCGAAGCCAGAATCGTGGGACGGTCCTTGGCGTTGATCGGCAGGTATTTGACTTTGTTCGGATCGTTGAAGATCGCCGCGGCGATCGCCTTGCATTCGTCGACGTCGAGGCCCTTGTACTTGCCCTGATCGTCCGGCAGGCCGAAGCCGGCAAGGCCGGGATTGGCGCCGCAAATCAACTGGCCGCGCGTTTTGACCTTGTCGAGCGTGCCCGCGCTGGCGGAAAAGACGGCCATGGCGCTAAGCGCCGCGCCGGCAAGCCAAGCAATGTGCGATCGCATGACAATCTCCTCAGTGACGCCGAAATAGTCCAAGCTCTTGCCCAGAATGATGGCGCCATAGTCGGGATAACCGGGAGAGGAAGTCAATCAGCTGCCAACGCCAGCGAAGCGTGCTAGGCAACGGTCAAAACTGACGTTCGGAGCCGCACGACCCCAATGGCAAAACTCACCGATGAAACGCGCGCGTCCCTGAGGCGCCGCTCGCGCCTCGTGAATCTCGGCCGTGACGCCGAGCTCTC
>DATCEJ010000388.1:0-2105 GCA_036510135.1 Roseiarcus sp.
CCGTTTGGCTCCGCAGCGCTTGACCATCTTCAATCCCCAACTCTTGAGAGCCGAAGCGCCTGTGACTGTGGTCAGCAGGCAATTGGCGGCCTCGTAGAGATAGTGGCGCACCATCTCGTCTCCTTGCCGGGAGATCGACAGCGATATGTCTCGACGGGCGACATCGGACGCGTGGTTTCGGGGGCGATCGAGGCAGGCGCCCGGGTCGTCGGCTTCGACGTCGTGTTCGCCAGTTCCATTGAAGAATCTCAAATTCGCTTTGGTGACGACACGCTTGGCGCTAAGCTCCGGGGCTTCGATCGTGACTATCTGCGCGCCCTCGCCTCGGGCGGCCGCGCAGGCAAGATCGTGTTGGGCGAGACCGAAAGCGGCGGTCAATCGATCTCGCCGACGGCCGGACAGAGGCTGGCGGTTGGAGGTCGCGCCAATCTGCGCTCGCTAAATGTCCACACGGACGTTGACTTTATTGTTCGTCGCGTTCCGCTCGTGTTTGCAGCCAACAACGAGCTCGTGCCTTCCATGGCGCTCGAACTTGCCTCGCGCGCTCAAGGAGTGACCCCGCGGATGGACGCCGACGGCGTAACCCTTGCCGGCGAACGCGTTCCATCGACGGTGGAAAAAGCAATAGCCGTCGCCTTTTCAGGCGGATCGAATGATATTCCCTCCTATTCGCTCGCCGACCTGCGCGCCTGCCTCGACAAGGGCGACAAGGAGTTCTTTCGTCGTCAATTCGCTGACAAGGTCGTCATCGTTGGATCGGATATCGCGAACGCAGATCAAATCCTTACCTCAAAACGATTCGCAAATCCGCCGATTTCCCAGGATGCCGAGCGGTGCACTTCGCCGGCGCCGGCAGGGGTCCCGCAACTGCATTCCGTGAGCGGCGCCTACTTGCAGGCGATGGCGGCCGACAATCTGATTCGACGCGAGGTTCTGCGCGAGGCGTCGCCCTGGACGATCCTGGCGATCTCGTTCGCCGCCGCCGCGGCGATCGGAATTTTCGCGCTGACGTCTCGGGCGATGGTTGTGGCGCTCGTCGCAGGCATAGTCGTCCTAATCTGGATCGCTTTGGCGACATACGCGTTTCAGCATTTTCTTGTGCTGCCATTGCTTGAACCGATCGTCTCCGGCGCTGCCGCCATAGGCGCAGCGGTCGCGTTGCGCCTTGGCGTTGCGGATCCGGAAAAGCGCTTCCTGCGTCATGTCTTCGGCCTCTACCTTGCGCCTGATGTCGTCGATCGCATGACTTCATCGGGCGCGTTGCCGACGCTTGGCGGCGAGACACGCGAAGTCACGATGTTCTTCTCCGACGTCGTCGGGTTCTCGACCCTTTCCGAGGCCATGAAACCCGAAGAGATCGTGTCGCTGATGAACAGCTATTTGACGTCGATGAGCGACGCGATAGAGAGGGCCGGCGGGTTTGTCGACAAATATGTCGGCGACGCCATCGTGGCGATATTTGGGGCGCCTGTCCGTTCTCCCAACCATGCGATCGAAGCTGTTGCCGCGGCGCTCGACTGTCAGCGCAGACTCGAGGCCTTCAATCGAGAACATGCTTCGCCTATTCAACACCGCATCGGCCTGAATACGGGCGAAGCGCTGATAGGCAACATCGGCTCACGTCGTCGTTTCAACTATACGGCTTTTGGCGATAACGTGAACATCGCATCCCGTCTTGAACAGGCGAATACAAGCTTCGGAACGTCCATAGTCGCCGCCGAGTCTGTCGTCACAGCAACCGGCGCAACCTTTGTTTGGCGCGAGATCGACACCATCCGTGTTCGGGGGCGTTCCGCTCCGGTCAAGGTATTCGAACCTTTGGGCCGCCGCGACGAAGAAACCGAGGGTCAGCGGGAGCGGGCTCGGGCCTATGCGGAAGGGTTGCACGCTTGGCGAGCGCGTGACTTCTTTCGAGCTGAGACCCGTTTTTCCCGCTTTCCAGATGACCCGCCGGCGGTGTTGTTCCGAAACCGCTGCCGCATGCTCATTAACAACCCGCCCGATGAGCGTTGGGAGCCGATTTTTTCTCCGCCGTCGAAATGAATTCATGCGGAAGGGCGTAGATACGCTGCGAACCTTCGAAGTCACCGGCGCGCTTTCGGCTT
>DATCEJ010000389.1:0-10781 GCA_036510135.1 Roseiarcus sp.
TAGTAACAATTGTAAATGGTTGTTTTGACTTGAGTCACGCGCCTTGTTCGAGTTGCAGAAAAATGAACCTAAGAGCTTGAAAAGCTTGAGTCGTGCGCAGAATCGTGCACCTGCCCGGCCTGTTCTTTGCCAAAGGCCGCCGGCGCCCCGCTCCGCCCCGGATCGTCGCCGCAACGCCTTTCCCGCTGGCGGCGGAACACGAGGAAACGCACAGACGGAGCTTGCGCGACACGTCTGGCTTGGCTCGCCCATCTTGTCAGCCTCGTTTGCTGGGCGACGCTGCTGTTCACCTGCATCGGGGCGTCGACGACTTCAACGCGCTGGCGATCGTTTACGAGGCAATGCGCGCCGCAGCGGTGGCGAGCCATTTATCTCATTCTCGACTTCGCCGCCCTACTCAGAGCTGTTCAGGATATCGCCCGAGGGCATCGACCGGGTCGTCGCTGAGCTGTCGGCAAATGTGCCATCCAGCGGTTGATGCTTCTGGCCGCTGAACCCGGCGACGACCCAAACGATTTGCCCGCCAGAGCTTCGCGTCGCTCGCCAGGTTGGAACTGTGAGCCGCGTCACGGCGTGGCGCTGCGCCAACCGTTAGTAATCTCCCGCTAACGCGTCGTTGCCTGTCCCTGAGGCGCGCTGCTGGCGTTGCATACGCCAGTTGCTCAAGAGGAGGTTGCGTCATGTCTCGTTTCGAAAAACCGGCCGATTTCGTCAGCGCGTACCCGCACGCGGCGCCCGGCGCGCCGACCATCAAAACCTTAGCCCTGTTGGCCGCGTTGCTGGCCTACGCCGCGGGGTTCGTAATCCTTTATCCTATCGTCGCAAGCAGCGTGGCGCAGAGCGTCTCGGAAGGCAACGACCCGGCGCCGTTGCCGTTCGTCGGCCCTTGACGGCTCGGCGCGTTGCGCCCTCAGAGGCTCGGGCAAGCTGCTGCTTTTGGATTGAGATGCCGAAATGGAACCAAAGCGCCCCGAGGGTTGGACCACCCGGCGCTAGCTTTCCGCCCCCAGCCGATCGGCGTAGGCGTGTCGCACTCCCCGAGGGTCCGTGACCAGGTGCTCTCCATCCTCGCCGCCATGGATCCATTGCGGCCCGATCGGCGCCTTCCCATAGCCCCCTGGAATGTCGAGCATGTAAGTCGGCGTCGCCAGCCCCGAGAGACGGGCGCGCAGGAGCCGCATCAGTTCCTGCCCCCTGGCGATTGGCACCCGCCAGTGCGACGTGCCGGGCGCGAGATCGCCGTGATGCAGGTAGTAAGGCTTCACCCGGGCCTCGACGAAGGCTCGCATGAGGTCGATGAGCGTTTCCGGGTCGTCGTTGACGCCCTTCAAAAGCACCGTCTGGCTGACCAGCATCGCGCCTTCCGCGGCGAGGCGGCGACAGGCGGAGCGCGCGCTTTCGGTCAGTTCGCGCGCATGGTTGGCGTGCACCGCGACCACCGTCGTCTTGCCTTCGGCCGTCAGAGCGCGCGCCATCGCCTTCGTCACCTGGTCGGGGGCGGCGACAGGCAAACGCGTATGCCAGCGCAGCACTTTGACGTGATCGATGGCCCCGAGCGCCCGGGTCACCTCGGCGATGCGGCGCGACGATAGCGTCAACGGATCGCCGCCCGTCAGGATGACCTCCCAAACCCCTTCATGCGCGCGCACGTATTCAACTGCTGTGGCAAAGTCGTTCGCGCTCAGCGTTCCCGAGCCGGGACCCACCTGCTCGCGGCGGAAGCAGAAACGGCAATACACGGCGCAAACCGCGACCAGCTTGATCAAGACCCGATCCGGGTAGCGATGCACCAGCCCCTTGACGGGGCTCATGGCGTCGTCGCCGATCGGATCGTCGCGCTCGGCGGGATCGCGGATGAGTTCGCGCGGGTCGGGCACGAACTGACGCGCGATCGGGTCGCTGGGGTCTTCAGACCGGATGAGGGCGGCGAGCGCCGGAGTAAGGCCGATCGCGTAGCGGTTGGCGACCGCCTCGAGTTCGTGAAGCTGTTCCGGCTCGGCCAGGCCGGCTTCGATGAGATCCTCGGGGCTGGTCAGTCGGCGGAGTTGGCTTCCTGAAGTCATTCGCCTTCACGATAAGGAGAGATATGAGCGGAGCGCGCCGATCGCTTTACCGGGCCCAGTTATGGGAACAGCGGCGACATCGCAAGACGCGAGCCTCCAGCACCGGCAAGAGCCCGCTCCCCTTCGCGACACCGGCCGTGCGCCTTAAGCGAGAAGTCCAGTCGCTTGTCGAATAGCGGCCGGAGTTACCTTGACGAACTCGTCACATCCGGCGCGTCTTCACCGAGCGCGGTCGCCAGATCGATTTGATGATCCTGCTCCTCGACGAGGATCTGACGGATCTGCTCGGCGAGGGCGAACTCCCCGAGCTGTTCGCATTGCCGCACCCGGACCCGATAGTTGCGGATCGTTTCGTTTTCATTGTCCAGATCGTAGCGCAACATCTCCTTGGCGTCCTCGGAGGTGCGGACAGGCTTGGGTGTGACGACCGGCATTTTTCCCAGATAATCAATTTGGCGCGAGAGGGTGATCGCGTGCTTCAACTCCTCTTGCGCGTGGATCTCGAGCTGATCCGCGATGCTCATGTATTGCGCGCCTTTGAGCACCTGAGAATAAACCACATAGGCAATGATCGCCTGGTATTCACGGGCTAGATCCTCGTTAAGAAGATCGGCGAGTTGCTCGCGCGTGACGTTCGTCTTGTGTTCCTGCTTGTCGGTCATGAAGGCGCTCCTGGGACGTGTCCAAAACCAAGTGTCGAGCCGTAAAGTTCCAGTTTTGCGGAATCATTCCGAGCAGGAACGCCAGCTGTTACGAAGGGAAAACGTCCTGCGAGCTCCGTGAGCGCCGGCGACGGCCGCACTGGGCATCGCTCCCTACGGAACATTCTCGCTGTTCACCCCGAAACCTCTCCAGCGGGAAGGCGCGGAACGCACACTTGCCCGGTCTTCATGCTTAGGCAACGTGAAGCGGTCCAAAATTTCACCGACGAGCAAGTGAGCCTGCGCCGCCGTCAAGCCCTCGGCGATCACGTTTGCGTCGATACGCAGACGAAACATTGTCCGCGAGTCGCCAATTGTTTCAGCCTCAACCACGATCTGGCGCAGCATCTCTCCCCTCTGCCGCAAAGCCTTGGATCACACGCCTACCAGCAACCCAACGAAATGTCTCATCTCCCGGTTCCATCTCCTGTCGGTAAATCCCGTAGCTCAGGTCTGTTCGAGCGTCGCCTTCGTTCGGGCCGTGCTTCTGAGGGCTACCCTTACGGGTAACGCAGGCGCGCCGATCGCTTCCCACCACGGCCGCGATCGGCGTCGGCGCGCGTATCAACCGCGACGGCGCCCTCCAGGTCGCCGAGGTCCTGAAGCGGCAGGGCGTCGAGCTCCTGATCGGCGAACTCACAGGCTATGACATCCATCTCGATATGTCGTTTCTGATGGTCGACAAGGATCTGGCATTGTGAACCCGTTCGGCCTGCCCTTTTCCTTCTTGGAGGCGCTGGCGCGCGGCATCCGCCTCGTCGAGATCGATCCAGCCGACGATCCCTGGATCAGCAACTCGCTCGCGATCGCGCCCGGCCAGCTCCTGATGCCGGCGGCCGCGACCAACCGCACGCTCGACGCTCTTCCACGGCACGGCGTGACCTGGACGACGATTCCTACGCGGCGATGCACCAGAACGGCGGCGGCATTCATTGCTCGACCACGCCCCTGCGCTGCGACACGGTCCGAGGCCTCTTGCGCCGCTGGCTGGATCCGCTCGCTTTGTCGGTGACCGCGGGCGCCCGCTCCGTCAACGATCCGTCCGGCGTCAACGTGGCGCAGGTCATCCTGTTCGGCGGAGAACGCAGGCCGGGCGAAGCGGGGATGGCCATGCCGGCTTTCGGCGAGCTCTTCTGACGCCGAGATCGCCGCCGCCGCCAACTTTGTCACCGAGCGGTTCGGCGCGGTGGGTTCGCGCCTGACGGCGGAGCACGTGGCCTCGCTCCGGCTCATCCGGTGAGGGATCATCCTCTTCACGATCTGCGTTTGCGGCTCGCGATCCGACCGCTTGTGAATGAGCACGGCTCCCGGCTCGCGCCTGATTCCCGAGGGCGGCGCCTTGCGTTTGCTGGGGCCGCGGGAATGAACCTTTTTTTACAGACGAGAAGGACGCGCCCGGTCACTTCCTTGAGAGGTCAACATAATTTGATGTCGCACTGCAGCAATCTGCGATTATATCTCGGGTGGCGTTGACAGCCCCGGCCAGGGCGATGGCGATTCGCCGCCAACCTGGAGCAACGTAATGGGCGCGACGATTCAATAACAGGTTAGGTCGATGACAGCCGTCGTTCGGTTAGCTCTGGCGCGCCCCTACACCTTCGTCGTGATGGCGATTCTGGTGATGATCTTTGGCGTGCTGTCGGCGATTCGGACCCCGACCGATATTTTTCCCAATATCGGCATCCCGGTCATCTCGGTCGTTTGGGGCTACACCGGCTTGGCGCCTGACGACATGGCTGGTCGGATTGTCGGCCCTTACGAGCGCGTCCTTTCCACTACGGTCAATGACATCGAGCACATTGAATCGCAGTCGTTTCCCGGCATGGGCGTTGTCAAAATCTTTTTCCAGCCGAATGTCGACATCAACGCCGCTCAAGCGCAAGTCACATCGATTTCCCAAACCATTTTGAAGCAGCTTCCCGCCGGCGCCACCCCGCCGATCATTCTGGTCTACAACGCCTCGAGCGTCCCGGTGATCCAGCTGGCCTTGTCCAGCGACTCGCTCTCTCAGGTTGAGCTGGCCGATCTTGCCCTGAATTTCATCAGGCCGCAGCTCACGACGGTCGCGGGCGCTCAGCTTCCTTATCCTTATGGTGGGGCGACACGGCAGGTGCAGATTGACCTGGATCAGAATGCGCTGCGCGCCCACAATCTTTCAGCCATCGATGTCGGCCAGGCGCTCGCCTTGCAGAACCAGATCAATCCGGTCGGCACGCAGAAAATCGGCCCCTATGAGTTCACCGTCGATCTCAATGATTCGCCCAAAGCGGTAGCCGATTTCAACAACCTTCCGGTCAAGGTGGTCAACGGCGCGGTCGTGTTCATGCGCGACGTCGCCTACGTCCACGACGGTTCGCCGCCGCAGACCAACGTCGTTCAGCTCGACGGCCGTAAAGGCGTTTTGATGTCCATTCTCAAGATCGGCTCGGCGTCCACGCTCGACGTCATTGCCGGCATCAAGTCGCGCCTTCCTGCAATCGAGGCCACGCTGCCTCCTGGCGTCACTGTTAAATTCGTTGGGGATCAGTCCGACTTCGTCAAATCTTCCGTCAGCGCCGTCGTGCGGGAGGGATTGATCGCGGCCACGCTCACAGGGTTCATGATCCTCATCTTTCTCGGCAGTTGGCGGTCGACCCTCATCATCACCGTTTCGATACCGCTTGCGGTTCTGAGCTCGTTGACCGCGCTTTCGCTGCTTGGCCAGACCATCAACGTCATGACGCTCGGCGGCCTTGCGCTTGCGGTCGGCATCCTGGTCGACGACGCGACCGTCACGATCGAGAACATCAACCGCCACATGGAGCATGGCGAGGATATTTTGACCGCCATCACCAAGGGCGCGAACGAGATCATGCCGCCGGCGACGGTCGCCTTGTTCTGCATCTGCATCGCCTTCGTCCCGCTGCTCGCACTCGGCGGAGTGGCGGGCTACCTCTTCCGCCCGCTGGCGATGGCGGTCGTCTTCGCGATGATCGCCTCCTACATTCTTACCTACACGCTCGTGCCGTCGATGGCGCATTTTTTGCTCAAGAATCAGCATCATCACCAGGCGAGCGACGATTTTGGAGAGGCGCGCCGCGTCGGGTTTTTTGGCCGCTTCCAGCAGGGGTTCGAGCATTATTTCGAAGGGTTTCGGCAGGGCTATCTGGGGCTCTTGCGACTGGCGCTTGGGCATCGCTTTGTCTTCACGGGCGGCTTCGTCTGCTTCGTCTTGCTGTCCTTCGGGCTCGCCCCATTTCTTGGGCAGGACTTTTTTCCTTCGATCGATTCCGGCGCAATCAAGATCCATCTGAGGGCGCCGACGGGAACGCGAATCGAGGAAACGACGCGGTTGACCGACCAAGTCGAACAGAAAATTCGTTCGATCATTCCGCCTGACCGGGTGACGAGCGTCGTCAACAACATTGGTCTGCCAGTGAGCGGCATCAACCTCTCGTACCAAAACACGGGAACGATCGGCGTCTTCGATGCCGATATGCTCGTGAGCTTGCGCGAGGGGCCGACCCCTACCGACACGTATGTGAAGACGCTGCGCGAGCAACTCCCGAAGGCTTTTCCGGGCGCGACTTTCTCTTTCCTTCCGGCGGATATTGTCAGCCAGATTCTTAACTTCGGCTCGCCGGCGCCGCTCGATGTCCAGATCGCCGGAAAGGACCTCGACGCGAGCCGCGCGTTCGCCAACAAACTCTTGGCGCGGATTCGTCATGTTCCCGGAATTGCCGATCCGCGTATCCAGGAAGCTTTCCAGGACCCCGCTCTGAAGGTCGACTTCAACCGCGAGTTCGCGGGCGTCGTCGGGCTCACCGAGAACGACGCCTCGACCAGCCTTCAGACGACCCTCTCAGGCAGCACTCAGACGGCTCCGACCTATTGGCTGAGCCCGAATGGCGTCTCCTACGGCGTTTCGGTCCAAACCCCGCAATATCGCATCGATACGCTGGGAGACCTCAAATACGTGCCCCTGAGGAGCAGCGGTTCGACCCAGCTGCTCGGCGGTTTGGCCACCTTTTCGCCAGAGCCGCTCAACGCCATCAACTCGCATTATAACATTCGTGGCATTGTCGATATCTACGCGACGACCCAGGATCGGGATCTCGGCGGCGTCGCCACCGACGTCCAAAAGATCGTCGACGATGCGCACGGCGAGCTGCCCAAGGGGTCGACGGTTACGATCCGGGGTCAGGTCGCGACAATGCAGAGCGCCTATTATCAGTTGTTTATCGGCTTGGCTTTTTCCGCCGTGCTGATCTATCTTCTGATTGTCGTAAATTTTCAGTCCTGGCTCGACCCCTTCGTGATCATCACCGCGCTGCCGGCGGCGCTGGCCGGAATCGTGTGGATGCTGTTCCTCACGCAGACGAGCCTGTCGGTCCCCGCCTTGACCGGAGCGATCATGTGCATGGGCGTGGCGACAGCGAACAGCATTCTGGTGGTCAGCTTCGCGCGCGAACAGCTCGCGGAAGGAAAGAGCGCGGTCGACGCCGCCCTCGAGGCCGGCGCCACGCGTTTCCGGCCGGTGCTGATGACCGCGCTCGCGATGATAATCGGCATGGCGCCGATGGCGATCGAGGCCGGCGAAAACTCCCCGCTGGGACGCGCCGTCATCGGCGGTCTTACATTTGCGACCTTTGCGACGCTTCTGTTCGTGCCAACCGTGTTCTCGATCGCGCACCGAACCAATCCGAACAAAGCCAAAGCCGATGCGTCGGCGCCCCTCGCCGGGCTGCCCTCTCACGCCTGATCCGGAGCTCTTTCCCATGTCCTCTGAATCTCCCGCCACACCGCCCAGACCCAAAACGCGGCGCGTCCTGCTTGTCGTCTGCGCTCTCGCGATTGGCGCCGTCGGCCTCGCCGCCTCTGGCATCGTGGATCGTGCCAGGAGCAGACAGGAGGTCGCGGCCTGGACCGACGCTCAGACGGTTCCGACGGTGCGTGTCGTGCAGCCTGAGCGCAGTCCGGGAGAACAAGAGCTGGTTCTTCCGGGCAATGTCGCCGCGTTCAACACCGGCTCGCTCTTCGCCCGCGCCAGCGGCTACATCGCCGCCTGGCACAAGGATATTGGCGCTCATGTGACAAAGGGTGAAATCCTGGCGACGATCTCGGCGCCCGATCTCGATCAACAGCTCGAACAGGCTCGGGCGCAACTCGTTCAGCTGCAGGCGGCGGTTCAACAGGCGCAGGCCAACGCGGAGCTTGGCAGCGCAACGAATCAACGGACCTCGCAGCTCGTCGTTCAGGGGTGGCAGAGTAAGCAGCAGGGCGACAACGATCGCCTGAACGCGGCCGCGCAGACCGCCGGGCTCGCCGTCGCGAAGGCGAATGTGGAGGCCCAGCAGTCGGCCGTGAAACGGCTTGAGGAGCTGACGGCGTTCGAGGAGATCAAAGCGCCGTTCGACGGCGTCGTGACCGCGCGTAACGTCGATATCGGCGACCTCGTCAACGCCGGGGGCAACACCGGACGCGCCATGTTCCAGGTCGCCGACGTTCACCGGATGCGCATTTACGTGAACGTGCCCCAGGCTTTCCTCGGCGAGCTTTCGCCGGGCATCAAGGCCACGCTGCATCTGCCCGGCCAGAAGGAGACCTTTGAAGCGCAGCTCGTCTCGACGTCAAATGCGCTGGCGGAGACCTCGCGCACCGCGTTGGCCGAGCTCCAGGCGGACAACCCGGACGGCAAGCTTTGGCCTGGCGCGTTCGCCGAAGTTCATTTCCACATTCCGGCGGACCCGAACACGCTCACCGTTCCGCTGACCGCGCTCGTCTTCGGCGCCGAGGGCATGCAGGTCGCCGCGCTCGACGGCGACAGCAAGGTCGTTTTGAAGCCGGTCGCCGTTGGGCGCAATCTCGGAAACCGGGTGCAGATCGAGTCTGGCCTTTTGCCGGCTGACCGGCTTGTCGACAGCCCACTCGAATCCACCCAGACCGGCGACAAGGTGAATGTCGCCAACCCGGACCCGAATATGGTGGCGCGTGACGTCAAAGCGTCGCCGGACAAGCCGCCGAACCTCTGAGCGATCGGGCTCAGCCTCGTTGGCGCGGACAGCCTTCGGCGCGCCCTTCTCGCGCGGCGGAAGGATTCCTTGATCACTGATCGGGCGGTGGATTGTCCTGCGGGGAATCGCATTGGGCGTGCGCGCGCTTGACTTCCGCAAGGCTGTGGAAAGTGTGGGACGCGATGTGCGCGCAATAGTCGTCCAGCGACGCGTTGCCGTCAGGCGGCCCTCCTGCGTCGGGCGGGGCCCCTTGAGAATCGGAAGGATCGTTCGGTCCCGGAAGGACGGGCGAATGCTCGAACAGACCGGGTGGATAGCCGTCGTCCGCTGCGAGCACGGGGCTTGCCGCCAGCGTTAGGGCGAATGCGAGAAGTAAGCTCTTCATGGTCGGTGACAGATGGCATCGCGATGCGCGGACAGCAACAGGGGAGCGAGATATTGGGCTCCGCTTCCGGCCATTCCATGGCGAGTAGCCAGCAATCGCTTCGGCGCACCTTTGACAAGGCTGATCCTCGAAGATGGCGGAGCTTGACAGGACCTTTGTCGACGGTCACGCCGCTCCGATGACCTCACCCGCCTTGTTCACGCTTGGCACGCGCGGCTCGCCATTGGCGCTCATGCAGGCGAACGAGGCCCGCCGCCGCCTGGCGGAGGCGCAAGGCTGGGAGATCGAGAGGATCGCGCTTGCGGTCATCCGCACCACCGGCGACGCGATCCAGGACCGGCCGCTCGCCGAGGCCGGCGGCAAGGGCCTTTTCACCAGGGAAATCGACGCCGCGCTCCTCGCTGGCGCGATCGACGCGGCGGCGCACTCGGCCAAGGACTTGCCCTCGATCATGCCCGACGGCGTGGTTATTGCCGCCTATCTGCCGCGCGAAGACGTGCGCGACGCGCTCATCTCCGCCTTTGCCGATACGGTCGAGGGCCTGCCGCGTGGGGCGACCTTCGGCGCCGCCTCGCTGCGCCGTCAGGCCCAGGCTTTGCGGCTCCGCCCCGACCTCAAGCCGGTCCTCCTGCGCGGTAATGTCGAGACGAGGCTCAACAAGGCCGAGGCGGGCGCGGTCGGCGCGACGCTGCTCGCGCTCGCCGGTTTGAAGCGCCTCGGGCTCGCCCATCGCGCCCGCGCTGTGCTTGATGTCGACAGGTTCCTGCCTGCGCCCGGTCAGGGCGCCATCGCCATCACGGCGCGTAGGGGGGACACACGCGCGCTCGAGGCGTTGAACGCGATCTCGGACCGCGAGACATCCGCGGCGTTGACCGCCGAGCGCGCCTTTCTGGCCGAGCTCGAGGGCTCGTGCCGCACGCCGATCGCGGGCCTCGCCCGGCTTGAGGACGGGAAGCTCAGGCTCCGGGGTGAAGTGCTGCGCACCGATGGCTCGGAGCGCTTTGCCATCGCCGCCGAAGGCCCTCCCGCCGACGCTGAGCGTCTCGGGCGGGAGGCGGGGCGCGAGCTCAAGGCCCGCCTGCCCGAGGGCGTGCTGGTCAAGGGCGGCTGAGCGGGAGGGCGGCAAGGCCGCTGACCGGGCCGAATTCCCCATCGCGGCCCAGCGTTCAGTTTTGCGTGCGCCTCCATCTTTTCAATCGCTTAACCTCATTTTTCTGCAACTCTGTAACTCCCAAGCTGGGAGTGTCGGGTTGCGAGGCGCGCCCCCTCCACCACGCTCCGCGTGGTCCCCTCCCCCGCCGCTTCGCGGCATGGGAGGAAAGTACCGCTGCCGGCGTCATCCTCCCCCATGAAATGGGGGAGGGGGGCCGCCCAAAGGGCGGTGGAGGGGGCGGTTCCGCCCGAGGGCTTGGCAGTTACGCAACTGGAAAATGAGCTTGCCCAAGCCATTATTACACTATCTAAATATGTTTAATTGACTTTGGTCATGCCCGGCGGCGAAGCGCGTAATCCCGGCCGTCGGTAGTGTAAATGTGGCCAAGACGGGCCAGGGAGGCGAAAACGCGGGCAATGGCAGGCTCAGCTTTAGCGCCCTGACGGAAGGAACGCGCGAGGGTTGTCGCGTCGAGCGGGCCCCGCG
>DATCEJ010000390.1:0-18948 GCA_036510135.1 Roseiarcus sp.
CTTACCACCTCCGCTTCGACGACCCCTTCGTTCAATCGGGACCTCTTTCGGCAAGCGAGCGTCCTCATCGGCTGCGTCGCCCTTTTCGCGATCTTCTCGATTCTCACCAGCAGCTTTTATCAACCGTCGAACGTGATCGACATCATGCTGCAATCCTCGATCAACGCCGTGATCGCGGTTGGCATGACGCTCGTCATCATCACCCGCGGCATCGATCTCTCGGTTGGTTCGATCGTCGGGCTCTCGAGCATGGTGGCCTCCGACCTCATGAGCCACAACATCGCGCTCGGCATCGCCGCAGGGCTTTTGGTTGGCATGATCTGCGGCCTCGTCAACGGCCTGCTGATCGCCAAGCTCAAGCTGCCTGATTTCATCGTGACGCTCGGCACGCTGAGCGTCTTTCGCGGCGTGGCTCTCATCTACACGAACGGGCAGCCCATCTACGGCCTGCCGGAAGGATTCCGCGCCGCATTCGGCGGCCAGCTGCTTGGTGTCCCTACGCCCGTCATAATGGCCATCGTCGTCGCGGGACTCGCCTTTTTTCTTGTCCGCTTCACCGCGCTTGGCGAGCAGATTGTCGCAGTCGGCGGCAACGAGGAAGCGGCGCGGCTTTCAGGCATCAACATCGATCGCGTCAAAATCATCGTCTACACATTGTCTGGCCTGCTTTCGAGCCTCGCAGGATTCGTGCTCATCGCCCGGATCGGCGCCGCCGAACCCATTGGCGGAAACGGCTTTGAGCTGCAGGCGATCGGAGCCGCCGTCATCGGAGGCGCGAGTTTGTTTGGCGGCGTTGGAAATCCACTCGGCTCTCTGATCGGCGCGCTGACGCTTGGCGGTTTACAAAACGGATTGACGCTCATGAACGTCCCTTCGTTTTGGCAATATGTGGCCTCCGGTGTGGTCGTCATCCTCGCGGTCTACGCTGATCGCCTCGCCCGTCCCCGTCGATGACGGAGCGAGTTCGAAATTCACGGGTCGGCTGAACTAGCGCGCTGGCTTTCAGGATCGCATTCGGCTTAACAGAGACCGCTTTTGCGGTAGGCTCTGCAACGGATACGGGCCCCCAGGCGGACCAGGCTCTCATATCTGCGAAATGACTATGAGGCGGATATCGTGGATGAAACCAAGCTTCGCTTCGCGACCCGCCTAAACTCGTTCGGCTCGAGGCCTGACGCCTATTGGCCCAAAGGTCGGGGAAAGCCGAGCCCCTTGGACCTCGCAGAGCGAGCCTCCAAGGCCGAGGGCCTTACGGACGTCGACCTCAACTATCCCGACCATGTGGGGTCCGATCCTCGCGTGACCGGCAACGAGATACGCGACCTCGGCCTGGCGGTGAACGGTTTCGCCATGCGTTACTACTCAAATCCCGCGTTCAAGATCGGCGCTTTCACCAATCCCGACCCGGCGGTCCGTCGCGAAGCGATTGATCTCACCAAACGAGGTATCGACGCCGCTCGGCAGGCTGGCTGTAATCTGATGACTCTTTGGCTTGGGCAGGATGGCTTTGACTATCCTTTTCAGGCTGACTATGCGCGCCTCTGGGCGGAGGAGATCGAGGGCATTCGCGAAGTCGCCCTGCATGATCCAGACTGCCTCGTTAGCGTCGAATACAAGCCGAACGAACCGCGTTCGTACAGTCTGATGCCGGACTGCGCGACGACACTCCTGGCCCTTAAGGAAGTGGGTCTTCCAAATGTCGGCGTGACACTCGATTTCGCCCATGGGCTTTATGCGGACGAGCAGCCAGCGTTTGCAGCCGCTTTGATCAATCGCCACAGCCGCCTTCTCGGCATGCATCTGAACGATGGATATTCAAAACGAGATGATGGCCTAATGGTCGGAGCCGTGCATTCCCTGCAAACGATCGAGCTGCTTCGGCAGGTCAAAGCCGATGGGTTTGACGGTCCGATTTACTTCGACACCTTTCCGGACCTGACGGGCCTCGATCCGATCAAGGAATGCGAGGCCAACATCGCCACCGTCAAGTCTATGCTTCGCGTCATCGACAGACTCGACGCCGGCAACGAACTGCCGGGCGCGATCGCCCTTCAGGATGCCGTCGCCACGCAAGCGATTGTTCGCAAAGCGATGTTCGGAAGCTAGGGGATCGGTGGCGCCTTAGGGATGTCCCGATGTCTAGTCAGCGCGACAAAGATGGATCTCGATCGCCGCGCCATGAGAATTTCAGGAGACGCGCTTGAGCGTGCCGCCAGAGCAATGGGTTCCGGAAGACGCAACCGCGGCGCCCCCCGCGGTCATTGTCGTCGGAAGCTTGCACTATGACATTATGGTCGACGCGCCCGACCGCCCCCGAAAAGGCGAGACGATCGCTGGGAGAAGCTGGGCGCCAAAATTCGGCGGCAAGGGGGGAAATCAGGCCATCGCCGCACGCCGCCAGGGCGTTCCCACCGCCATGGTCGGCGCTGTCGGAGACGACAGTTTCGGCGTGGCGCTCTTAGCCCGTCTCGATCGTGGAGGGGTCGACCGGACAAACGTCGCCGTGGTCAGCGGGATCGGATCAGGGATGAGCGTCGCGATATTCGACGACGACGGCGACTATGGCGCGGTCATCGTCTCTGGGGCTAATCTCGCCATCGTTCCGAACGCGTCGGCCGAGTTGCTGTCGAGGACCAAAGTTCTTGTGCTTCAGAACGAAATCCCCGAAGTCGTCAACGAAGCCGTCGCCCGTCGCGCTCGAGATCTGGGAGTGATGACGATCTTAAATGCCGCGCCCGCGCGTCCTTTCGCGACCAGCCTTCCTGATCTCGTTGATATCCTCATCGTTAATGCGATCGAAGCCGAAATGCTAGGCGGAGGCGCCGTGTCCTCGCTGAAAACGGCCGCAGGGGCAGCTGAGAGGCTTGCGGCCACATTCAAGTCCGTCGTTGTCACAGCGGGCGGCGACGGCGTGGCCAGTTTCGGCCAGTCCGGTCACGCGTTCCGCCTGCCAGGCATCGAGGTTGCTGTCGCGAGCACTCACGGCGCCGGAGACACATTCGTAGGCACGCTCGCGGCGCGAATGGCGGTCGGCGATCTCTTTGAAGCCGCCTTGTCGATCGCAAATCGAGAAGCGGCAAAACTGGTGTCGACGCCGGAAGAGAAACGGGAACGCCTAAGCCTGGGTGATTCCTCGCCATCGCTGTAAACAACCCCGACGGGCGAGGCCCGGCACGCCAGGGATCATCGCTGCAATGCTTGGGTCACAGATTGCAGCGCAGCTGTTCGATCATTGGTGGCTGAGATCGCCTCATAAATCGCTTCGTGGAGACCGTCGCCGGAAAGTGCCCGGCGGCACTCGGAGTCTTGCGATGTGCAGGTTCAGCGCTGCTTTGCAAATCACTATTTCGCGTCACGGATCGACCTTCCGAGCGATTCGGCCAATTTGCGCGGTGTACAGGAAATATCACCGCGTTGCTCAGCAACCAACGGGAAGGCGTAACAGTAGAACCGTTTGCAGAGCGCGGCCGGTACCGGGTCAGAGCAAGAGTCCTGGACAATGACCTATTGGCGGCGCTCGCGCCGGGCGCGTCTTTGGCGAACATCAAATCCACTACCGACGGCGCCACAACACCGACGGCCGGCATTGGTCAGCCGCTCGCTGCGGGAGCGTGCATCACGCTTTCCGGGCCCCTAGTGCTTTAAAACTTTCGGGCGATCTCGGCCACCGGAACTCTGGACGTCCAGTATTTCAGGTGAGCCCGCTGTGTCGGGAACAGACGCAGCGCCTAGCGCTGCCCAATACGGCACTTCCGCAGCTCCTCGCGAACCACCTTGGGCTGCAATTATGGCAGTGTTCATGTTTTTGGTAGCGATTCTCCACACTCATGTTCATTATAGTGCGACCGTTGAGAGAGGCCCTTTTTCGCGCGGCGTTTTAACCTCAAGAAAACGCTTTAGTTTGGGGGAACTTAGTACAGCGGCTTTGTGAGCCGCCGCTCGTATCGCTCAAGCCTTCAATTTGTTATGTGCAGGCCCAGGCTGGGGTAATGGAGCGGCAGCCCGCCGCAGGAGGTCGCGAGTTCCTCCACACGACCACGCTCGACCTCGGTCACGAGGAGCGTCTTGCCGGAACGGGCGAATGCCCGCCTCGAAGGCGGGCAGGAAGACGTGCGGAAACTCGAGCCCCTTGGCTTTGTGCATGGTCATCAGACTGACCACCTCCTCATCCCCTCCCCTTTCGTGGTTCGTCGCGAGCGCCGCATGATCCAGGAATTCCCGCGCGCTGTGGAAGCCGCCGGCGATGTCGATTAGCTCCCCGAGATTTTCTAGCTTCTGCTCCATATTCTCCGCCCGGCTCTCGCGTAGCATGGCGCGGTAGCCTGTCCGATCGAGCAACAGGGAGAGTTGGTCGGCGAGCGTCAGCGTCTCGTTGCCGGCCACGGCGCGAATATGTTCGACGAACTGAAGGCCCGCTTCCTTGGTCTTCGGCGGAAGTGCGGCTGTCTCGACCGCCTTCAGGAGCGATACGTCGAAAAAGCTGGCGTCGCGTTCGAGGATCTCGATCGCCTTGGCGCCGAAGCCGCGTCGCGGTTCGTTGATGACTCGCCGAAGGCCTCGTTGGACTGGCGATCGTCGGGCATGGCCGCGAGGCGAAGCAAGGCGAGAGCGTCCTTGATCTCGGCGCGGGCGTAGAAGCCGACATCGCCGACGAGGCGGTACGGAATTTTTGCGCGCATCAGGGCTTCCTCGAAGGCGCGCGAGAGGAAGTTGTTGCGGTAGAGGACGGCCATCTCCGCCCAACGGGCGCCCTCCCCTTTTCGGGCGATCAGCGCGTCGGCGAGTCCCGCCGCCTCGGCGTCTCCGTCGCGAAAGCTCATGAGCTCGACCGGAGTCCCCTGCCCTTTCCGGGTGAACAGCGTCTTGCCGAGCCGCGCCTTGTCCTCGGCGATGATGGCGGCGGCGGCGGCGAGGATATGGCCGGTCGAGCGGAAATTCTCCTCGAGACGAATGTCGACCGCATCTGGGAAGTCGCGTCTGAAACGGCGTATGAACGCGACGTCGGCGCCGCGCTTTCCCATCCAGATTGTCGCGCTACAGGTGCGACAGCAATCAACGGAGTCATGGCCTTTCGGTGGAAATACGGTCACCGCGCTGTGGGACTATGCGCAGAACTTCGCCATGAGCGATAACTCCTTCGACACTACCTTCGGAACCTCTATGCCGGGAGCGCTGAATCTGATCGCCGGCAACACGCACGGCGTCACCCCCCGAAGACCTCAAGACGGCACCATCAAGTTAACGATCTAAGAGCGGCCGCGCAGCTATACGGACGCCATGCCGACTGCCCGCGCCGCTCACTACCACCGCCATCGCTTTCCTCCGGAGGTCATCAGCCATGCGGTTTGGCTCTATTTCCGGTTTCCCCTGAGCCTTCGCATGGTCGAAGAAATGCTGGCGGCGCGTGGGATTTGCGTGACCTACGAGACCGTGCGCCAGTGGGGGAAGAAGTTCGGCAAGGCATTCGCCGATCAGATCCGCCGGCGCACCCCCGCTCGCGGCGATAAATGGCATATGGATGAGGTCGTCATCTCGATCGCCGGCGAGCCACACTTGCTCTGGCGCGCCGTCGATCAGAACGGCTTCGTTCTCGACGTCTTGGTCCAGCGTCGAAGAGACACCCGCGCTTCGGAGCGGCTCATGAAGAGGCTTCTGAAATCGGCGATCATCCCGCCCCGCGTCATGATCACGGACAAGCTACGCTCCTACGGAGCGGCGCGGGCGAAGATGGGCCTTCGCGTTGAACATCGCCAGCACAAAGGCCTGAACAATCGAGCAGAGAACTCTCACCAGCCGACAAGGCGTCGCGAACGGATCATGAAGCGATTCAAATCAGCCCGGCAAGCACAGCGGTTCCTGACGGTTCACGATCACGTCGCGAACCTCTTCCACATACCTTATCCCGAATCCGTCCGTGCTGAGTTCCGCCGCGCCTCGCGCGAGCGAGCCTTTGCGGTCTGGAGCGAGATTTCCAAGACCGGCGTCACTGCCTGACTCTCAGCTCTCAGAAAATCGCCTTCTTCAGCTCAGCGCTCGCTTAACTTGACGGTGCCAGGGAGAGGCTTGAGCTCCGTGGCGGATCCTGGAGGGTCTGGAATTTGATGTGTTGGCCGGGAATCTCGCGGAACGGCGACGATCAAAAATTTGCCGTACGCTTTCCAGGTTGCATAGGCATGCAATATTTTGTTTACTAAGCACGGGGAGCAGGCGGATGACGTTTTCACACCCGCTCGCACGGAGCGCGAGGGTTTTCACCGCGAGAAATAATGATGGAGGCGAGTATCGCGTGCTTTCCATCGTGACTACGCTCGAACTTGACGCCGAGAGCCACGACTACAAAAAAACGCTTGTCGAAAAGCTCTCCAAGGCTGCCACGGACTATCTGGCAGATTCAAGCGAGGCGGCTGCATTCATTCTTATGAACAGACCAGGCGACTGGGGCATCGTTTCTCGTCCCGGCCAGAAAAAAACTTCACGCGAAATAAAGGCAGACAACTGGTGAAACGTCTCCAAGTGACAGATTCGCAACTGCAGGGGAAATTTTTCGACATGGCTCGCTTCGTTGCGAACCTGAAAAGTTGCTTACGAGACCTGAATTAAGCGTGAGACGCCGATCGAGATGAACGATGCCAGCCAAGCTTCGAACCTAAACTCGACCCATCCGCGCATCACAATCGTCGCGAGCGACATCCTTGTCGCGTCGGACCTGGCGAACAAGTTGAGTTCTGAGGGTTATCGCGTCGAAAAAGTCGATCGCGGCGATAAAGCCGTGCAGAAGCTCGCTGACGCTCCTCCCGACCTCGTTATTGTTGAATGGATGCTGCCCGGTATTTCCAGGCCTGAAATTTGTACTCGGCTACGAGCCGAAGAGGCGACGCGAACGTTGCCGGTAATCATGCTTTCGTCGAGCGGGGAGGAATCCTTGCGCCTGCGCAGCTTCGCCGTGGGAGCGGACGATTTTGTCCTTAAGCCGTTCTCGATGCGGGAACTGATAGCGCGCGTGCGTGCTCTATTACGGCGGAGGCGGTTTGCTGTTGCGAACCGCTTTCTTGTTCGGGGTGATCTTCAGCTGGATCACGAGACGCGAAGAGTCAGTCGGGGCGCACGCGACGTCCGTGTCAACCGAACGAGTTTCCGGTTGCTCGAATGCCTGCTTGAGCGACCTGGCAGCGTTTTTTCTCGTGAGCACTTGTTGGAGCGCGTTTGGGGGCCGTCCGCCGACATTACCGAGCGTGCCATCGACGTCTATGTAGCGCGCCTTCGAAAAGTCTTATCAATCGGCCACGAACGGGATCCGATTCTAACCGTGCCCGGCGTCGGCTATTCCTTTGATGAAACTTTTGGCAAATCTACAACGCCCCCAAGATTGCAATCGCATAAACTAGACCGACACATCGAGGTAGGCCGGCCTCGCTCGCGTGCCTCGCGGCAAAGATAGTGCGTTTCAGGCATCTGTTCGAGCAATAGGCTCGGACGTTTTTTTGAGCCATCGCCCGTCATAGAGCGTCGTCGTGGCGAGAGCACAAGATTAGGAGGGGCAAAGCCAATTGACGCGCCGCGAACGTCTACGTCGAGTTGTCATCCTATGTGCGAGTTTCGCACGAAATGTGGCCTACTTTCGCGCCGGACAAGGCCAAGCCGATTTAGAGGCGCGCGCCCCACCCTTTGCGCGTTCTGCATTCTGGGCCCAGGTTAGCAACAACTTTCTCGACATAGCGGTGCTTGAATGGTGCAAGTTACTTGGCGACGACAAGGACAAACATTTCTGGCGTAATGTTGTCGCTGACCCTCGCGCCTTTGAAGTCAGGCTTTTAGCTGAACTGGGAATGACGGAATCCGACTTTGCGGACTATGCCAAAAAGATGCGGCGGTACAGGGACAAGTTCGTAGCACATCTCGACTCTGACGCGAAGATGGACATCCCGAGACTAAACGTTGCGCTTACCGCGAACGCTTTTTATCACGAGCATATCGTTACGGCGGAAGCTGCCGCAGGTGATCTTTTTGGGCTTGCCGACACAAGCGAAAAATTCGCGCAAGGCTACGAACAATGCTTGAAGGAAGCCCAGCACGCGTATGGTCAAGCCGCCGCTGGAATCTCTTGATGGGACGATCCAGCCTAACTGCTAAGTCGGCGACTTAACGTTAGCATCACCCGCTCACTCTGCTCAAATCGCGTCATTGCTGAGGACTCCGAAGACTTTGACGCTCAATGACCTGCAGATCGCAGACGATCGCTACGAAGTACGCGCGCTAGACTGATTCAAGGCGCTTCCCGCGCCCTGCGGGCCGTCGCAAGTCGGCGAGAACGGGCGCCGTCGCTTCATTCAACCGTCATTCCACAGCGGTAGCCATTGCGAATTGCACAACGGCCGCCACGAATGATCGCATTGACTGACAAGCGGGCGCTGGTCGTCGGCGTCGCTGATGAGCAATCCATCGCTTGGGGCGTAGTCGAAGCGCTTCATCATGCTGGCGCGATGCTTGCGGTCACCTACCGCGATGAAGAAGTTGAGCCACGCGTCCGCTCCCTAGCAGAGCGCGTCGACGCCCATATCATCATGCCGCTCGACGTCACACGGGAGGAGGATGAGGACCAGCTGTTCGCACGAATCGTGGACGTCTGGGGCAGCCTTGATATTCTCGTCCTTTCGATCGGCTTTGCGCCGGACAGCAACTCACGGGTGGGAGTTTCCAACGGAAATCTTTACGGGTTGCCGCAAGCCATGGCCGTGCGTTCTCTCATCCGCCTCGCGCGGCGGGCGGAGCCCCTGATGACCAGAGGCGGCGCCTGTCTCGCCATGAATTTTTCGGGCGCTGAGCAGGTCGCAACAAACTGCAACCTGGTGAGACTGCTGAAAGCAGCTCTCGAGGCTACGACTCGTGAGCTTGCCTCTGAGCTTGGCCCCCGGAATATTAGAGTCAACGCGCTCGTTCCTAGGCCAGCCGCCACTCACGCCGTTGCCGGCACTTCCGAGTTCGGCGCTCCGAGACGCAAAGTAAAGTGCTCACCCTTACGGCGCCCGCTCACGACTCAAGACGTCGGCGCGGCCGCGGCTTTCTTATTCAGCGATGGCGCGCGTAACATCAGTGGCTACGTCCTTCATGTGGACGCCGGTTGGCATATCGTGGACTAGCCGCTTTAGGAATTAAGGGTCGGGAGGGGCGCGAAGCCTGCAACCCATAATGAGACTTGTGCCGAGCTCAAGAACGGCGTCGGTGCGAACCTTGACTGGACCTGTTCCGTGCAGCACCTCCTCGGGTCGCCCCCTGCGTCGGCCCTTTCCCATCCAGTGCGCAGCCGAAAAGTTAGCATCTACGTAACGACGTCGAAGCGCTCCGTATAACTGGAGGCGCGCTCGCGCTCGTGCTCTGGGTCGATCCCGAATGCTTCCGGACGGTAGCGGTTGGCGCCGTAGCCGCCATTCGGCGCCAATGCGACCTTTGCCGCCATTGCTTGCTGCGCATCCTGCGAGAGTTCGAGGCCAAACGCATCGTAGATTCGCGCGATCGTTCCAACGGGATCGGCGACGAGAGACCGATACGTGACATGCGCGAGGCGCGGCCGAAGCGGAAAGGCCGGATTGTCCGCGACGTCGACCATGCGCCGCATGCCCGTCTGCCAATAGTCGGCCACCCTGCGGCCGATCTCGCGCCGGTCAATTTTTGTCGTGAAGGGCGCGCGCAGGAGCTCAGTCAGGCGCGCGGCGGAGACAAGCACGTGGCCTGGATCCCGGTGCACGAGCACGAGCATCGCATCGGGGAACACTTGGGCGAGCGCGCCGAACGCGAATACGTGTTCGGGCGACTTCAAAATCCACCGTCGCGGCGTTTCACCGGGGCCCTGAAGATGGCGGAGGAACCGCGCAAGGAACCGATAGCCCTCGTCGTAGCCGGACGCGTGGAGCCAGGCACGATAGGACGGGGCGCGGTAAACGTCGTCGAAGCGCGGACTGCGAAACACCTGGCTCGTGAATTCGATGCATTCCTCCGGCGCGTCGGCCTTGATCGGATGCAGGTTCCTAATCCCGGGCGAAAGCCGGTTGAAGATGCCTAGCTGTAGCTGCACCTTTCGCCGCCCCGCTCCTAACTCGGCCGACCGATGTTTCGGGTAAGGGTAGATAGCCTCCCATATGCGCGGCGCCCGGTTTCCGGGATCCTCCGCAAGCAATCCATGCAAAAAAGTTGTGCCGCTGCGCGGCAAACCGGTGATGAAAATCGGCCGCGCGAGCGGCCGCGTGAGAATTGTCCTGTCCTCGCGCTCCGCATCTGCAAAGATCAGAAGCGTTGAGAGCATCCGCTTCAAGTCCCAGCCCGCCGCGACACGTCCGAAAGGCGACAGTGACGCTTCTTCTTACAGGCTTGAGGTGAGGGCGGTCAGGGCTTCGATCAGGCGAGAATTGGTGAACGGATTTGGATCGAGACGCGTGCTCTTCGCCGCCTCAGCGCACAGAAACCCAGGCGTAAGCCTGCTGTCGTCGTCGCCAAACAAAGCTCCCGCCACCAGATTGACCGCGGAAGCTAGCAAAGCGGCGCCCTCCTTGGCGCTTTGTGGTGCAACGGTTCGACCGGCGCGCGTCGCGGCGGTCGTGATCGATGTAAGGGGTTAACGCCGCCAAAAGCCAAACTCTGCGAACCGACCAACACGAACTCCGGCACTGAAGTGTCCCGATCGGCGATCGAGCGGGCGCCCTGATGTGGAGGCTCCCGGCGCCAGTGTGGAAAATGGCGGCCGGCATCACGCCCCACATACTTTCCTGGCCTCGAACCATCAAGCATCGTTGACTGCGTTCTAGCGATGATCCCACCGCCGCTTAAGCGCTTTTTGTTACAAAATATTGCGCAAACCGTCACTACGTCGTCACTGTCCCGTTCGAGTCTTGCCACCCAACATGGATCCCGGTCTCGAACAGTTTGGCGCGGTCGCGATGGGGTGGCTCTCGCTGCCGTTCATTGCCGCCGGCGTCGTTGGCTCGATGTGCGCCTTAGGCGCTGCAGGCGCGGCGCGGTGGTTCGTCAGCCAACCGGCGTCGGCGCCTCCGGAGAGGTGGCCGGACGTCTCGATCCTGAAGCCGCTCTATGGAGTGGAAGCGCAATTGTCAGAAAACATCGAGACCTATTTCCATCAAGACTACCCAGGCAGGATTCAGTTCGTTTTTGGCGTCCAGGACCCAGACGACAGCGCGATTCCAGTCGTCCAATCGCTGATTGAGCGCTATCCTCAGCTCGACATTGATCTCGTCGTCAACGGCTCCGCGCATGGCGTCAACCGCAAGGTCTCCAACCTCATCAACATGGGACAGGCTGTTCGTCATCCGCTCATCGTCATGGCGGACAGCGACGTGGCCGTTGGGCCGAACTACTTGCGGACGTTGGCGGCGGCCTTGGCGCAGCCTAGCGTCGGATTGGTGACCTGTCTCTACCGCGGTCTGCCGAGCGGCGGTTTCTGGTCGCAGCTGTCCTCCATGGCGGTGCACGATCATTTCCTGCCCGGCACGATCCTGGGGCTTGCGCTCGGGCTTGCGCGGCCGTGCCTGGGCGCGACAATCGCTTTGTCGCGGGAAACTCTAACAAGGATCGGGGGCTTCAGGGCGGTCGCGAACCAGCTCGCCGATGATTACGCCATTGGCAAGGCCGTGCGTCAGACAGGCCTCCGAGTCGCCGTTCCGCCAATGCTGGTGGTCCATTCATTCGACGAAAACTCGCTGAGCGATGTCATTCGACATGAATTGCGGTGGGCGCGGACGATTTTCACCGTCGATCCGCTCGGATATATCGGCAGCTGCGTCACCCACGCTCTCCCCTTGGCTTTCATTGCGGCCGCCCTCCGGGGGTTCGATCATTGGGGACTCGCCGCGGTTTTCGCTGCCTTGATCTGCCGACTCTTCTTGAAGTATCGCCTCTCGCGAGAGTTTCAATTGACAAATCCGAGCTATGCTCTGGTCTTGGCTCGAGACATGCTCTCGTTCGCCATTTATTTCGGAAGTTTCTTGTCCCCACGTGTCAGCTGGCGCGGACAGGATTTCACAATCGCCCGGGATGGAACGCTGCTGGCGAGGGCTGAGCCGCCGATCGGCTCCGCATCTTATGGAAAGGCGATGAGGTAATGCGCACCCTCTTTCTTCAGGCGCCCTCGTTCGACGGATTCGATGGCGGCGCCGGCGCTCGTTATCAGACGAAGCGCGAGATCGCGTCGTTCTGGTACCCCACTTGGCTCGCGCAGCCGGCCGCGCTGGTCGAGAACAGCAAACTCATCGACGCGCCGCCGCACAAGACCTCATTGGCCGAGGTTGCCGCGCAGGCCAAGAATTTCGATTTGGCGGTCGTGCACACTTCGACGCCCTCGTTCGCCTCGGACGTTAAGGCGATCACCGCTCTCAAGGAGGCGAATCCAGCGCTGAAAGTCGGGCTGATTGGCGCGAAAGCCGCGGTAAACGCCGAGGGAACGCTGAAAGCCGCGCCGGTCGTCGATTTCGCCGCACGCAATGAATTCGATTTCACCATCAAGGAAGTCGCCGACGGGCGGGACTGGAAGTCGATTCTCGGCCTTTCCTACCGGGAAGCCACCGGCCAGATCCGGCACACGCCGGACCGGCCGATCCTGGAAAACATGGACAATCTGCCGTTCGTCACGCCAGTCTACAAGCGTGACTTGAATATCCAGAAATATTTCAGCGGCTATCTCAAGCATCCCTACATGTCGTTCTACACCGGACGCGGCTGCAAATCGCGCTGCACGTTTTGTCTGTGGCCACAAACCGTCGGAGGCCATCGCTATCGCACTCGCTCCGTCGGCCATGTGATCGAGGAAATGGCCTATGCGAAAAAGGCATTTTCGGAGGTCAAGGAATTCTTCTTCGACGACGATACGTTCACCGACGATTTGCCGCGAGCCGAAGCGATCGCGCGCGAACTCGGCAAGCTCGGCGTGACGTGGTCGTGCAACGCCAAGGCGAACGTGCCGCGCGCGACGCTCAAGGTGCTGCGCGACAACGGACTGCGACTCCTTCTAGTCGGCTACGAATCGGGCAACCAGCAAATTCTGCACAACATCAAGAAGGGGATGCGGGTCGACGTTGCCAAACGGTTCGCCAAAGATTGCCGGGAAATTGGCATCGTCATCCATGGCACGTTCATTATGGGTCTGCCTGGCGAGACAAAGGAGACAATCCAGGAGACGATCGAATTCGCCAAGGAGGTCAACCCGCAAACCCTTCAGGTGTCTTTAGCCGCGCCCTATCCTGGGACCTTGCTTTATGAGCAGGCGCTCTGAAATGGACCCGCGCAGCGGGACCGCTTGATGCGGTTTGTTAGTTGGAGCGCGACCGCTCAGGATTCCCTTCTATCACGCAGCGAGAGACTGCGTATGCTTCTGTTGCTGTGGGCATGTGGGCAACGCGGATGCGTTGTGCATCATGTCCACAGCCCCGGCGGCGGCGACCGCCTCGCGCCAGATCGCCATTGGTGTGCGGTCGGCCAGCGCCTGATGAGGACGCCGTTCGTTATAAAAGGCGACCCACTCGGCGACGCCGCGCGCAGCCTCCCGGCCGTCAGCGTAGCCCTTGAGATAGACGTCCTCGTACTTCAGCGACCGCCACAGCCGTTCAATGAACACGTTGTCCATCCAGCGACCGCGGCCGTCCATGGAGATCGCGACGCCTGCTTCGGTCAGCGCGCCGGTGAAGGCGGCCGAGGTGAACTGCGAGCCCTGGTCGGTGTTGAAGATCTCCGGTCGGCCGAACTTCGCCAGCGCCTCTTCGAGCGCAGCGAGGCAGAACGAAACGTCCATCGTGTTCGACAGCCGCCACGCGAGCACCGCGCGCGACGCCCAGTCGATGATCGCCACGAGATAGAGAAAACCGCGCCCGATCGGAATGTAGGTGATGTCGGCCGCCCAGACGTGGTTCGCCCGCGCGATCGTCATGTTGCGCAGAAGATAGGGATAGATCTTGTGGCCGGGCGCGGGTTTGCTCGTTCTCGGCTTCGGCCCGAGCGCGGCGATCCCCATCAGACGCATCAGCCGCTGCACCCGCTTGCGGTTCACGTTGACGCCCTCGGCCCGCAGCATCGCCGTCATCCGGCGCGAGCCGAGAAACGGCCAGGCGGTGAACAGCTCGTCGAGCCGGCGCATCAGCGCGGCGTCGTTGTCGTTGGCCGGCTTGCGCTCGCGGTAGACGCCCGAGCGCGCCACGCTCAGAAGCGCGCATTGCCGCCGAACCGACAGCGACTTGTCGGCCCGGTCGAGCATCGCTCTGCGGTCCGGAGCGCTCATCTTCCGGACCTCCTGGCTAAAAAATCCCGCTCGACCGTGAGCTGCCCGATCTTGGCGTGCAGCCGCTCAATCTCCCGCTCATGCGTCGTTTCCGCGTCCCGCCCCACCCCGGCATCGAACGCCCGCGCCGCCTGATCCTGAAGCTGCTTCTTCCACGCGTAAATCTGGTTGGGATGGACCTCGTAGCGCTGCGCAAGGTCCGTGACCGTCGCCTGCTCCCGCAGCGCCTCCAGCGCGATCTTCGCCTTCAGTCCGGCGTCAATCCGTCGTCTCGTCTTCTTCGTCATCGCTTGCTCCGTCTACCAAACGGAGCGGCCGGTCTCCAACTTAACCCCCGGTCCCAAAAACCGGGTCCACTTCACTCAAAGAAGGCTGGATTGATGACGCCAATGGCGATCTGGTCAACCAAGACGGCAGGCAGATCGCGTCCTTGAGTTATCCAAGACTGAACCACACCGAGATCTTCGATTCGGTCGAGACTTTTTATCGGAGCTTCTATTTCCGCCCGAGCAAGATCGCCTCGATCGTCGGCGAGATGGTCAAAAGTCCCGAAGTGATGAAACGACGCTTCCGCGAGGGCGTGGAGTTCTTCCGCTTCTTACGCGAGCGGCACGAGACCGCGTAACTGAAATATCTGATCGTCACGGCGGACGATTTCGGCCTCGCCGACGAGGTCAATCGGGCCGTTGAGCGCGCGCATGTCGAGGGTGTCCTCACTGCGGCGAGCCTGATGGTCGGGGCGCCGGCGACGGCCAGTGCAGTGGAGCTGGCGCGCCGCTTGCCGAGGCTCGCTGTCGGGCTGCATCTGGCGCTGGTCGACGCCAAGCCGGCGCTGCCGCCTTCAATGGTCCCGGATCTGGTCGACGAGCGCGGACGGTTTCGGGCCAATATGGCGCTCTCCGGCGCCGCGATGTGGCTTCTGCCCCATGTGCGCAGGCAAATGTGCGCGGAAGTCCGGGCTCAGTTCGAAGCCTTCCGCGCGACGGGCCTCACGCTCGACCACATCACCGCGCACAAGCATTTTCACCTGCACCCTTCGATTCTGTCCGCGATCATCGCGCTGGCGAAGGAATTTGGGGGCCCAGCCGTTCGCGCGCCTTTGGAGCCTAACCGCGTCGTGGCGCAGATCGGCCGCGCGCGCCCTGGCTTAACGTCCTCCGCCTTGGCGGTTTTGGCGCGCGTTCAGCGAACGCGTCTGACGCGAGCTGGCGTCGCCACACCTGATCACGTCTTCGGGCTCGCCTGGAGCGGCGCCATGACCACTGCGCGGCTTGCCGGGCTGATTTCGCATCTGCCGAAAGGCGTCACCGAAATTTATACGCATCCGGCGACCCGCTCGGACTTCGAGGGCGCAGCGCCAGGCTATTGCTACGAGGAAGAACTCGCCGCGCTGACGTCACCCAATCTTCGCCGCCAGATCGCCGCGGAGGGAATTGGGCGCGGCGGATTCTCAGACGCGGCCCGATGGCGTCAGGAAGCATCCTCGCCGTAGCGATCGACCGTCAGGCAAGGCCGTTTTGCTAGCGACGGCGGCCGATGGACAGGCGTCATCGGCGCTGCACTTACCGACACCTTCAGCGCGTTCCGTGCTGCGGTCGACCACGACGCCGCGTGGAGGCGGACCGGCGCGTAGTTAACTCTGTAACCTTCAAGTGAACTGCGGGTTGGAAGGTTGGTCATGAAACCCTAGTGTCTTCACGCAAATGGCGGTTGGTGGAGTAGCGGGCGCGGTTGTCAGCGCGTCCGCAGTTACGGGACAATCGGACGGCGGGGCTGCGCCGACCTATGGAATCAAAATCCCTGACGGTTACCGCGACTGACGCTTGATCTGGGGGCGAAGGCGTGACGTCGGCGGACGGAATTGCGAGGGCCCTCAATGGGCCCTCGATCGCCACGCCGCGACTAGGCACATGGACGGCCCTAGCGTCTTGAACCTCGGCTGGGCCTAAGGCGCGGTCGGCTAAGCGCGTCTAGAGGCCCGCTGATGGGCGCGACGGGTAAAGCGGGATAGACTTAGCCCGCGGACGCAGGCGCAGTGTATTTACGTTCGATCGCCTCTCGCACCGATCGCCTGCTCGCCGCCGGCTCTCGGGCTGGCTGACCTTCGATCTGCTGCAGTTTATTCGCGAGCTCATGGTCCTTGATCGCCTCCCGAACCCAGCGCGAATAGTCATTCGCCCAAAGATGGTGGACCCAGGTGTCGTCATCCACCCCATCCGCCATCTGCAAGAAGATCGTCAGGTTTTGCGCGCGGAGGTTGAGGGCGTTCTTGGGACCGCGAAAGTAGAAGCTCTTATCCTCGCCAAGCGCGCCTTCGGCGTATTTCCGGATATGGCGCTCAGCCTTCTCGGCGGGGGAGTGGGACTTCATAATTTGCGCGCGATTTCCCGCGCTTCTCCGCCAGAATAGCGCCTCGCCCTTGGCTAGCCGAGCCGGCGGCAGATCGGGCGCGGGAATCGACAGCGCGCGAGCGAAACCTTCGATGGCTTCGGCGGCCTTGTCGCCGACGGCGAGTATGTCATCCACTCTTCGCAGCGCGTCGACAGCCAAGGTCGCAGGATCGACGGTCACGAGAATAACCGGGGAAGCGATTCGAGGGACGCAGTCGCGCCCACGTCCCGCTCCGCTGGCACGAGATGGTGCGCTTCATCCATCAAGACCCAGTGTGGCCGGCCAATTTTGGCGCGCAGATTGGCGATCGCCGAAATGAAGTCAGAGAGGAGCGCCGGTCGGTCCTCGAACGGCACGGCAAGCATATTGATCACAAAGCTGTCGTCTGGCCGCTCCAGCAGTTTGACAAACTCTGCGGGTTGGGGCGCAGCCTTCGCGTCGCCGAATACAACCGCCGAGCGAAACTCGGCGTAGTCGCCTTCAGGGTCGAACACGCAGACCTGATAGCCGCCTTCGACGATGCGCTCTAACCACGCGGTGGCGACAGTTGATTTGCCTCCGCCCGAAGGGCCGCAGATGAGCGCCGAACCGCCGTGCGGTCGAATGAGGATCGGGCGCCCCTCGGCGTTGACGCCGACTTCGACGCTGTTATGGGTTTCCCTCGCGTGAAACGCGTCGACGTCGTCCTTGATCACCGCCTCGATCAACTCCACGACGCCCGCGCCGCGCGCACTACTGATGACGAGGTCGGCTTCATCCTTGATCGTGGGCAGAGCATTTGCGACCGCGACGGCATATCCGCTCGCCTGCAAGAACGCGTGATCGTTCTCGGCGTCCCCGACCGATACGACGTTGTGGGCGGAGAGACCCAAGTCCTCCAGCGCCGCTTTTAAGCCGCTCGCTTTGTTGACGCCGGGGGGCAGCACCATGACCGCGCCCTTATTGAATACGATTTGCAGCTCAAGTCCGTGTTCACGGATCGCATCCAGAACCAGGTTTTCGTTTGGCTCCCAGGTCGCGATAATGGATCGTCCAACGGACAGCGGGCGGACGTCCTTCTTGCGTAGACTCTCCACCAATTCCGGCGAGGGTTCAGGGCCGAGCGGGGTCTCCTTTTTTGTGGCGGGGTCGAAGAGCAGGGCTCCGTTCTCGGCAACCACGCGATCGAAAAGATCAATTCGGGGAAGGACGCGGATAAGATCCGGCAGCTCTCGGCCAGTCACCAGCAGAAGCTTCCTGCCGGACCGCCTGAAGGCTACGAGCGCCTCCGCGGTTGCATCGTCGACAATTCCCTCGTGCGCAAGCGTGCCGTCGTAGTCGGTCGCCAGACAGCTGATGTACATGGGTCCCTGCCCTCTTCCTGACGAATCGCTAGCCAACGCCCCAAAGAACGTCACGGTTCCTAGTTAGCGGTTGTGGGTTTCACTCGGCGGACCCAGCCATTCGGTCGTATTGAGGTCCGTCAGTTTTCCGGTAGCCGTCACGGCGTCGTTCGATACGTTTCCTAAAATCCCCCTGACAGAGGCTCGCTGTCGCTTCGAGTGCTCGCGGCCAACTAACCGCCGAAGGCTTGCCGACGCCTGCAAGGGCAGCTGTGTGGACCGCGGCGACGGTGGGGCGGGTGAAGGCAAGACTAGCCGCCTAGGGCCGTCTAGGAAGCCCACTGATGGCCGACGGCGCCCCAGCGCCAATCTTTTTACACTCATGTCACGACTCTGAGATGTAAGCCCCGTACCGAGAGCAAGCTCTCACACTGACCTCTGTGGGGCCGTGACCTCGCTCGGGTGCTCCCGTGTCCGGGCGAAGTCACGCGATTTTGCAACTCCAAGGCTTTGCACTGGTGCCTTAGTTCTCAGAGTTTGAACATGCCTAGGTTGACCGTCGACGATGTGCCGCCTCCTGGGCGCCCGCGCGTAAAAAACCGTTGCGGAACGAGGGCCAAACAGAAAGACCGCGTCGCGAAGCGGTCTTTCTAAAAGTCGATTGGTCGTGGCGTTCAGGCCGCAAAAGCCGCTTTCGAGTTCTTTGCCCTGCGCAGAGCCGCGATGCCGATCCCGCCGAAGCCGAGGAACATCATTGCCCAAGTCGAGGGTTCGGGCACTCCGGCAATGAAGGCCTCGCCGGCTGGATTACCGAGTCCAGTTACGACCGGCGTCAACGCGCCATCGAAGCCGGGCAAGGCCGGGCTTGCCGCATCGAACGCGCCGATGAAGCCGGTGGTGCCCAGAGCGTTTTGCGCCGCCGAATAGCCAAAAGCGGGATTGAAGGGTCCGGTGATGCGGTAG